>CALFNJ010000481.1 GCA_937902865.1 uncultured Opitutaceae bacterium | reverse complement strand
CGCTTTCATGTCGTTGCTTAAATCGTCTCACACTCCGCCCCGCGAGCATCGAATCGGAACGAATGGCCGAGGCATGATGAGTCCTTCAGATCGCCCCATTTTTGAGCATCAAGCATCATGGCCGCGAAAAGGCTCAGGCCGCGCGAAAGCAATCCACGCAAAATTTTTCGGCCTGTGTGTTTTTCGGCCAATCGCCGACTGTCTCTCACGGCTCCCCCGGATCGCCTCGCCGCGGCTACCCGCAATCACACCTCACTCCCTCAGATATTTCCGCCAAGCGTCCGATTCCGCCATCCGCTTCAGATGCTCGTTCCGCCGCTCGAGGAAGCCGCGCATGTACCCGGTGAGAAAAACCCAGTCCACGAAGCGCCCGAGCGGGCCGAACGGCGACGCAAACTCGAAGCGATCCTTACTCCAAGTCTGGCCATCCCGCTCCTCGAACCAGTGGTCGTGCCGCATCCGTTGAAAGGCGCCACGCAACATGGTGTCCTCGAAATAATGCGGACGCTCCAGCCGCGTCATCTTCACCCGCAGCCGCTGCCGCACGCCGAGATGCCGCGCCTCCCAGGTAACGTCCTCCCCGAGACCAAGCAGCCCGGACGTGACGCCCGCCACGGCCCGCTCATCCGTGCCTTCGGCGCTGTCTTGGTGCGCGTCGATGCTGCGCGACAGGTCAAACACCCGCTCCCGCGGGGCATCGATCAGGACTTCCAGTTCGATCACAGCCATCGGCGTCTCTGTTCAACCATGGATCACAAAATATACCTCGGTTCCCGCGCCTCAACCTTGTTGCCAACGATCAGGTCTTGGGAGGGCGAAGGCGGCCACCGCCATGGCCATGCAAAACAGTAACACCGATAGCATTTGGGGTTTCATGCTTGGCGCAGGTTAAAGACCGGCCCACTGGATCCGCCAGTTTGGAATGGGAAACCGGTCTCAACCCGTAGGGGCGTTCCTGGCGGACGCCCGTTCACGTCACCAACCAGCGCGTCCTCAGCGGCTCTGCCCCCGTCAGGCTCCGTGCCTTACGGCTGCCGCTTCTCGCGGCCACCCGACGTCGCGCTGGACGAAACCGCGGACGTACGCTCAGCGGCTCCGCTTGCCCACGGCTGCTTCACGAGATCGAAGGTTTCCTTCGTCCGATCGATGCGCACGACCAGTTCCTCGAAATGCCATTCCCCCTGGGACTTCGTCGCCCGGCCAAAAAGCCTCGCCGTGCCTTTCGGGCCCCGCAGCGGGATCGCCAGGTTCGCGGTGCCGGAATCGCCGCGGACGGTGATCTGCGCGTTCGTGAAAAATCCGTCGTGGATCGGCGTCCCGAGGTTTTCCACCACCGTGGCATCCGCGTTCGCTTGCGCCATCGCGGCCTGGTAGACATCGGACGACCGGATCGTCCCGAAGATCAGTGCGATAAATCCCACCATCACCGCCACGCTCACCACGCCGAGCAGCGCGGAGAACCACTTCCAGTTGCGGTCCCACCAACTGTGCGTGGGCGAGGCGTCGCTCGGCAGCGGCGGTGGTTTGGACATGATCGAGCGATTGGGTTTTCCAGCGGCAAAAGGGGGCGCCTTCACCTAAGGCCGGCCTCACCGGCACGTCAGCATGAATCTCCTCTGGCGGACTTCAGGCGGCGGCCCGGCTCATTGCAGGATTCGTCCGATGATTTGCGGCCAGGCGATGCAGCCGGTGTGGCGGGAATCGAAGGAGTTGGTCCGATTGTCGCCCAGCAGGAAGAAGGAGTCGGCCGGCACGGTGATACTGACATTGGGAATCGGCAGGTCGCGCGGCACCGGCAATTTTGCCGCGACCTCGTAGCTCCGGCCGTCAAGCGACTCGGTGAAAACATTCAAACCGTCTTCCATGCGAACCGGTCGCTGCGGAAGCAGCGTGCCGTTGACGTACACTTTTTCACCCGCCGTGCGGATCGTGTCGCCCGGCAGGCCCACCACCCGTTTCACATAGATTTCCTGGTTGAGCCGGTGCACGACAAGATCCCCGCGGTGGACATCAGCCGGTTTCCGGTAAGCGAGCTTGTAGCCCCAAATCGTCTGCCCCGCGCGCACGGTAGGAAACATGCTGCTCGAGGGGACGCTGTACGGGTTCAGGACAGACACCCGCAGGGCCACGAGGCCCGCAACCACGAGCAACGCTCCGCCGATCCCTCCCGCCAGCGACCAGATCGCATCCTTCTTCATCGTGATCGAAATTCCAGTGACGGACCGAGCCTGGCGTCGTAGGGAAACTCCGGAAAGGCCCAGTAACCCGCGTGGTGGAAAGCGGACAAGAGCGCGAACGCGATGTTCACCTCCTTGAACCGGCGGTTGACGTTCATCGGAATGCCGACGGCGATATGCTTCCGGCGGATCTGAAGGCGTCTCTCACGATGGCATGCATGGTTTCGGGAAATGTTTCCATCGCAGCGTCAGGCGATCCATTCACCCTGCGCCACGAGATCTTCTTCCCAGTGGAGTCCCACTTTACGGAAGACGAGCAGAACGCCGAACGGCCTCGTAGGTGTGTCCGCGAGCCGGACGTTGATACTCCCGTCGTTGATCCGATCCACGCCGACAATGAGGAGATGGAGATTGGCGTGGTGCGCCTGGACCTGGGCGACGATTTCGCTCATTTCCTCGAGCGAAATACCGAGGGCGGTCGACCAGCGCATCACCTCGCGGTTGGAAACTGCCGTGATATGATCAGCCGTTGGCTGTGGCGGACGACCACGTGAGTTTTCCTTAATACCTGCGGCCTCCGCCGACGCGCGGGATTCCACGGAAGACTCCTCCGTTGAACCAGGCGGGCGCAGCTGCCGCCTTGGCTCACGCACCCGTTCGGCGTCGAACCAGCGCAACGCGGCTGGCCAGACCCTGCCTTCAAGCGAAGGCCCGGTATATCCGACGCAAACCGCGGTCAGACGAAAAGAGCCGTCAGCATTGAGATCGACCGGAATGGAAAGTGGCCCCGACGGTTTTCCGTCGGTGGATATATACATCGCCGCAGGCAAAAGAGGGCTGCTTTGATTTCTGGGACGCTCGAATACCATCGCGAGCAGCACGTCGACCTTGAAGCTGGCGTCGAGTGCGTCGAGGTGCCGCTCCTCCACCCGGCGCGCGTAGAGCGCAAGGCCGGTGCGGAGTTCCTCGTCCGATGCCGCCAGTAAGGGTGTCAGCGTGGAAAACAGCTGGCTCCTCTCGGCCTCCGTGCCCAACCGCGACGGCGCCTGCTCGAGCCGATCGGCCACCCGGACAGCGCTCCCAGAAAACGACCGACATCCTCCGAGAAAGCCCGCTGCGACCAGCAACAACATGGGGAAGGTTTTCATGCTTCTTCCGGAGAGTTTCAGGGAGACCAGCGACTCCTCCCATGGCTCACCCATTTCCGACCTGCTGGTGAGTGATTAGTGATGGCCGCCATGACCGCCACCGTCGAAACCGCCGGAATGGTGACTGCCAGGATCAAATTGGCCGCTACCACCAGAGTCATGGTGGTTGTGGTGATTGTGCTGGTGGTGAGAATGCTGACCACTCTCGTTGTCCGACGGGAAAATGCCCCCGATATCGGGCGTCCATCCAGCGGTGGAATTTCCCTTCCCGCGGCCTCCCCCGTTGTGGCCCACGAATCGGAGGAAAATGATCACAATCCCGACAGTGAATATCAGAGCGATGATGAGGGAGACCATTGGGACAGAAAGTGAAAGAGACGTCCGAAACTGCCTCGGTTGAATCCTAGGCCTTCCGGATTTTCACCGCCGTGCCATACGCGAGCACCTCCGTCGTGCCCTGGGCAAATTCGGTCGCGTCGTAACGGAAGGCGATCACGGCGTGGGCGCCGAGAGCCTGGGCGTGGGACAGCATCTGCTGGTAGGCGCGCTGGCGCGCCTCCTCGCAGACCGCGACGTATTCCGGGATATCTCCGCCGACGATTGAGCGCAGGCCGCCCGCAATGCCGCGCGCGATGCCGGTGGAGCGGACGACGATGCCGCGCACGATCCCGAGGTACTCGACGATCTGCTGACCCGAGATCTCGTTACCGGTGGAAACCACAATCAAGCTGGGAGGATTCATGGCGGAGCCTGATTAAGCTGAACCGAGTGCGGGTCGCGAGCTTGGAAACAGAATCCCCAACGAGAGAAATCCCAAACGCCAGGGGCCAAACTTCAAAGAAAGCCTCAAAAGGCGGGCCGGGGGGTAGCGAGCTTATGGCTTGGGCAGTCTGGTCCGCGCAAGTGAGTCGTTCTCTTTCTTTCTTCTCATTCTCTTTCTCCTTCGGGCGTGATCGAGAAAGAGAACGAGAAAGATGACCAATCATCGGCCAAATCAGGCCCCTACTCGGAGTCTGCCGAATCGGACGTCCTCTCCCCGTTCGGGCGATTTTCCAGCAGGTGTGCGATCTCGGGATCGAGCAGGGAACGCAGAATTTCCTGCAGCGCGGGATCCATCACTTCGAAATCATCGGGAATATCCAGGACGTCGATCGGCGGCAGCGCCATGCCCTCGAACCGCGTCGTGATCCAGAGCTTGTGCTCGCGCTCCATGACGAACACCACGTCCGCCCATCGCAGCTCGCCCTCGCTGACCCGCCGGGGTGCCTCTGACCGCACGCCCGCCGACCGAACCTCCAGCCGCGCGTCGTTCCGGTACAGTCGTTCCGCGGTGACGCTGCGCTGCTTGTTCATGGCGCAGACGAACAAGATTCTGAGACGAGACGGATTCATCTGGATCCGCTGTTGTTGATGATTTCAGCCTTGAAGGAAAGTTCGACCCGCCTCCGCGTTTTCCATCCTTCAACATTCTCGAGGACGACTTTTCGCTCTGGCCGCGAGAATCCGCCGCGATCCCGCCGGAATAAAACCGCGTCACCTTCCGAGATTTCCGCAGTCAATCCCAACATGGATACCCCTCCCTCGCTTCCGCCTCCCGTGCCGCTCGCGCACGCCCACTCCACGCGCCGGACCTTTCTCCACTCGTCCGCGATGCTGGCCGGCGCCCTGGCGCTGTCGCGGTCTGCGTCCGCTCAAGAGGCCGTGTCCGGCGGCCCGCGCTCCGCGAGCGCACCGACGCCAACGGCCGCGCGGCTGCTCCAGATTGGCGCGCTGATCTATCCGCGGATGGATCAGATCGATTTCACCGGACCCTTCGAGGTCCTCTCGCAGCTCCCCAATTCCTCGTTCCACATCGCCTGGAAGGAAAAGGCGCCCATCCGCGATTATCACAATCTGCTGCTGACGCCGGACATGACCCTCGACGAAATGCCCGCACTCGACCTGTTCATCGTCCCCGGCGGCCCCGGCCAGGAGGATTTGATGGAGGACCCGGCGGTGCTGGACTTCATCCGGAAGCAGGCGGCGGGCGCGCAATGCGTTTTCTCCGTCTGCACCGGCGCGCTGATCTGCGGCGCCGCGGGCTTGCTGCAGGGCAAGCGCGCCACCACCCATTGGAGCGCGTTCAACCTGCTCAAGTATTTCGGCGCCACGCCCGTCAACGAGCGCGTGGTCGTCGACGGCAAGTTGATCACGGCCGCGGGTGTGACCGCCGGCATCGACGGCGCGCTCGCCGTGGCCGCCCGCCTCCGCGGCGATCAGGTCGCGCAGGAGATTCAACTCGGCATCGAATACGCCCCGCAGCCGCCCTTCGCCAGCGGCACGCCCGACCGGGCGCCTCAGGCCGTTCTGAAAACCGTGCAGGACCGCATCGCGAGCCTCTCCGCGCGCCGCCTCGCCACCGCGCAGCGCCTCGCCAAAAATTTCGGCGGATAATCAGGATATCCCAAGGTAGGGCGAGGCGTCCCCGCCGAGCCGCGGCTCACCGCGACGATTCGCCTGGCCCGATTGATGTAGGGGCGTTCCTTGCGGACGCCCGTCCGGATTCGAACTCAAACCGGGCGTCCGCAAGGAACGCCCCTACATGATCACGACCTCGACGCGCCGGTGCCGAGGAGAAGGGGTCGGGCCGTTTATTGTTAGTTTTCGATCCTGCCTGGAATCACCGTACAGCAATCGATCCGCAGCTTAATTTCATCCGCTTCCTGCTGCGCCCGCATCTGGCTTCTGAAACTGGGAAAGCGACCAATATCCTCGCCCGGTCCGAGTGCGCGACCATCCGGAATTTCGAAGCGCCGCCGCGGTGAAGCGGTGAAGGTAGCCATGACCGACCACGGCCACGTGACCCGATTCTCCCGCTAGAGTCTCGAGTCGGAGGGCAAGCCGCCGGGCTCGGCCCACGGCCTCACGCTGGGCTTGCAGGCCGTTCGCAGCACCG
>CALFNJ010000480.1 GCA_937902865.1 uncultured Opitutaceae bacterium | reverse complement strand
CCGGCTCCGTCCAGAACAGCGAGGGCAGAAAACCGCGCACCAGGCCGAGCCAGAACGCCAGATCGACCTCGGTGCCGTAGGGCAAACCCACCGTGACCGACCGCTCGTTCGATTGATCGGCGTGCACGGTCGCGACCAGCTTCTCCGCGCAGGAAGGCACGGAGGCGATGCGGTGAGCCACGCTCTCGCGGAGGGCCTCCGGGGTCCGCCCGGCGAGCTCTGCCGCGAGTTCTTCCGACGATCGCTCGAGCGATGGGGTATCGAGTGCCGGCAAGGCGGCCAGCTGCGCCGCCAGATCGTCACGCTGCAGGGTATCGCGCGCCGACAGGAGAGCGCCGGCCCCGCGCAGGAACGCGGCGACGCTGCGCGGCAGCCCCGGAAGGTGGCGCACGAACGGACCGGCCTGCGCAACGCGGTACACGGCGAGGGGGAACTTTCGACCCGCGCGGTCGCGGCTGTCGGCGACGACCCCGACCAGGCACACCGGACTGCCCTGGGGTGCGAAGACGAAGGAGAGAGCCGTGGCGGGCCACGTGGCGCTCACCGTGATGATCGGCGGCACGCGCCAGCCGGAACTGGCGCGCCGGCCGACCGAAAAACTTTTCGCCGCCGTCGAACCCGACCTGCGCACGCTGCTCGGCGTGACGGGAGCGCCGGTGTTTCGGCGCCACACATTCTGGCCGCACGCGATCCCGCAATACAATCTCGGCTACGAGCAGGAGCTGGAAGTAATGGCCGCCGCGGAGCGCAGCTACCCGGGATTTTTTCTCGGCGGTCAGGCGCGCGACGGCATCTCGTTGCCCGCGTGTGTCGCCGCGGGGGAAAAGCTCGCCGCGCGCGCGGTGCCGGCGGCGTAAGGCCGCGAGGCCAAGAAGACGGACGCGCTCTTCAAGCGTCGTGAACCCGCGTCCGACGACGAACACGCGCCCGCAGGTCGCGTTCCACCTCCATCTGCGGTAACAGGTCACGTTCTTCATTTTGCCGCACCTTTTACCGCCGGGCTCTCCCCTTGACTCTCCTCTGAGCCGACCTAGCCTCGCGCACTTTTCTTTGGCATGGCCCAAGACCTGAAAGACACGCTCCAGCTTCCCAAGACGGACTTCCCGATGCGCGCCGGACTTGCGCAACGCGAACCCGGCCGCGTCGCGCACTGGGAAAAGATCGGGCTCTACGACGCCATCCAGAAAAAGAACGCGCGCGGCCCCGCCTATGTGCTGCACGACGGCCCGCCGTTCACCAATGGCGATGTCCACATCGGCACCGCATTGAACAAATCGCTCAAGGATTTCGTCAACCGCTACAAGTCGATGCGCGGCTTCCGCACGCCCTACGTCCCCGGCTGGGACTGCCACGGCCTGCCCATCGAGCAGAAAGTGTCGAAGGAAGTCCGCGAAGAAAAACTCACGCTCACGACGGCCGAGCTCCGCGCCCGCTGCGATAAATTTTCCGAAGGCTGGATCGCGAAGCAGACGACGCAGTTCAAGCGGCTTGGCGTGCTCGCCGACTGGCGCAACGAATACAAGACGAAGGCCCCCGCGTTCGAGGCCGACATCGTGCGCACGTTCGCGGCGTTCATCGAGCACGACCTCGTCTATCGCAGCAAGAAACCGGTTTACTGGAGCATCCCGTTCGAGACGGCGCTCGCCGAGGCCGAGATCGAATACAAGGACCACGTCTCGCCCTCGATCTGGGTGAAGTTCGCCGTGCCGGCCGCCGAGGCCGCGAAGTTCGGGCTGCCCTCCGATAAACCGCTCTTCGTCGTCATCTGGACCACCACGCCGTGGACCATCCCGGCCAATCTCGCGATTGCCGTTCATCCCACCGTGGACTATGTCGTCGCCGATCTCGGCACAGAGCGAATCGTCGTAGCGGAGCCCCTGCTCGGCGCGGTCGCCAACGCCGCCAAGCTGAAG
>CALFNJ010000479.1 GCA_937902865.1 uncultured Opitutaceae bacterium | reverse complement strand
CCAGACGAAGGACCAGGATCTCGTCGCGGCGATGCGCCAGTCGCTCACGGACGAACAGACTTCGCGCCAGCAGCTCACGGAAAAGTTGAGCTCCGCCGAGTCCAACCTCGCGGCCCGTGAGCAGAGTGTCGCCACGCTGCAGAACGAGAAGAACGCTCTCACCATCACCCTGAACTCCACGCAGAAGACGGCGGAGGAACTTGGCCAGAAGGTGACGGCGGCGACGCAGGAGGCGTCGATGACCAAGGAGCAGCTCGCCCAGCTGCAGCGCGAGCTCGAGGCGAAGCGCGCCGAGGCCGATCGTCAGCAGCAGGCGCTTTCGGGCCTGGAGAAACAGCAGGCGGAATCGCGGCAGCGGATCGAGGGTCTCACCGTCCAGGTGAAGGTCGCCGAGCAGGAAAAACAACTGCTGCGCGAAACGGCCGATACCTTCAAGCAGCAGGCCCAGGCCGAGCGCGTCGAGCGCGAGAAGGTCCAGGCCACCACCGTGCAGCTCGCCCAGGGCGTGGGACAGCTCGCGGAAAAGTCCGCGGACCTCACCAAGGAGATCCGCGACAACCGCCCGATCAACGCCAACGTGCTCTTCAGTGATTTTCTCGCGAACCGCGTGCACACCACGTTCACCGCGATCCGTCCCGGGCTCTTCGGCCAGGTCAACCGCTCCCGCGAGGCGCAGACGGTCCTCGTCAGCGACGGCAAGGACACCTACGCGCTGCTCCATCTGGCCGACACGCCGTTCTCGCTGCTCGAGCCCGGTGCCGACTGGGAAAAACTCACGGTGGAATTCTCCAAGCCACCCTCCTATCAGAGCACTGCGAGTGAAATCCGCTTCCTCTCGCTCGATCCGCGCGTCGTCGCCGTGCCGATCACGCCCGACCAGGTGCAGGCGCTCGGCGCCAAGGTTTACCAGACCGCGCTCGAGCCGTTCAAATTCCCCGAGGCCGTGCTCATCAATGGCGGCGGCAAGGGCTACGGCGAGGTGGGCTTCAAGCTCGATGCCTCCCAGCGCGGCTATGTGCAGGTCGACAACCGGCTCTTCAAGCGCCGCTTTGGCGACTTCGCTCCCTCGCGCGGCGATCTCGTGCTGAGCAAGACCGGCGAGCTCCTCGGCATCATGGTCAACAGCGACTACTGCGCGCTCGTGAACAATTTCCTGCCGTCGAAAACGATCACGACCGGCGACAACGTGAAGACGCAGCAGACGAGTCAGATCCTCAACGACGTCATCGCCCGCTACCAAGGCCTGCCCTTCAAGCTCCAGTAAGGAGTGAGGCGGGTCATCTGGAACTCAGGAAATCAGGAAGGAAGACGGGTTGTACGCATCCCGTCGGCAAAGGCGGGATCTTCCGGAGGTTTCGCACAGAGGCGCGGAGCCCACGGAGGAAATTCCCAAAGAGATCGATCTCTGCGAGCTCTGCGCCTCTGTGCGAAACCGGCTCGGATTCCGTTCCTGATTTCCTGAGTTCCAGATAATAAAACCAAGTCCTCAGGCTTTCCGCTGGAAGACCACGCTGCGGAGCAGACCGTTCTGCAGCTCTTCAGCCGCTTCGAGGACGAAACCTGCCTGCTCGATCAAGTGTTCCGACGGCGGCAACTCCCGGGCCGGCAGGCCGGTTTGCCAGCGGAAGAACGCGTAGAGCGTCGCCAGCCAGGCGCGGGCACGCAGGCGGGCGAATCCGCGAGCGGGAAGAGCGAAGTCGGTAAAAAGCCAGAGGGACTCGGGCCGCAGCGCCGCTTGCACCCGGGCGACGATGCCCGCGGCCTGTTCCGCCGTGAAGCAGTCGAGGAAGAAGAAGGTGGTGACCGCGTCGAATCCCGTCGGCAGCGGCCCGTCGGCGAGGATGTCGGCCTGCTCAAAAGTGACCCGATCCGCGGCGGGCGTGCCTGCGAGACGCGCAGCGGCGCGGGCCAGCATGCCGGCGCTGATGTCGAGGCAGTGAATGTGCGCCTCGGGCGCGATCCGGACCAGTCGAGCGAGGCAGCGGCCGTCGCCTTCCCCGAGCACGAGAATCCGCCGACAGTGGCGCAGCCGTTCCAGGTGACGAAAGCGGGCCCGCTCCAGATCGCGGCCGAAGGCGACGAACTCCAGCGCGCGGTAATTCTGCGCGAGGCGATCGAAGCTGGGACGATGGAGCTTCATGACCGAAGGGAGAGCAGCAGGGGAACGAGGGGCGTAAAAAGGGCGACATCCGCCAGCACCCGCGCCGACTGGCGGCCGAGACGCGGCTCCATTCGGTCGAAGACGCCGAGGAAGAGGCTGCTGGCCAATCCGCAGAGCGCGGCGGTGCGCGCGGCTCCATGCGTGAAAAGAGAAAGCGCGATCGCCAGACCGGCGAGAATCCACGGAAGACGACGGCTGAAGTCCGCTCCCCGTTGGAACTGGAGGGAGAACGAGGTCTGGCCGTGGGTCTCATCCACCTCGCGTTCCCACGCGGAAATCAGCGCGCAATTTGCGAAGCACAGGAGCGCGAACAGCGCGAGCGGCCCGGCGAGCGCGGGCAGCGCCGCGTCGGGATGAGAGACAAGAAAAACCCCGACGCCACCGCCGAAGAGCGCGGCGACACAGAGCTCCTTGGGCGCGCGCCACGCGTGATGCCGGTCGACCAATTGGTGTGAAAGCAGGTAGGCCAGCACGGGCGCGAGCAGCACCAGTCC
>CALFNJ010000478.1 GCA_937902865.1 uncultured Opitutaceae bacterium | reverse complement strand
ATCGGCCAGGGCGACCTGCTCGTCACGCCGCTCGACATGGCCTGCTTCGCCGCCTCGGTCGCCCGCGGCGAGCTCTACACGAAGCCCACGCTGATCCATGATCCCAACGCCGCGCCGCAGCACGCGCCGCCGATCGGCCTGACCCCGGCGCAGCGCGCCGTGCTGCTGGGCGGCATGGAAGAGTGCACGATCAGCGGCACCGCCAAATATCTCACGCGCCTCCAGGAATTGCGCATTCCCGGCCTCCGCATCGCCGGCAAAACCGGCACCGCCCAGGTGAGCGGCAAGAAGAACGTCGGCTGGTTCATCTGCTTCGCACCGCTCGAAAATCCGGAGATCGCGGTCGCCGTCACCGTCGAGGGCGACACCGCCGGCGAAACGGTCGGCGGCGGCAACTTCGCCGCCCCCACGGCGCAGGCCGTGCTCAAGGCCTGGTGGGAGAAAAAGCACCGGCCGCCGGCGGCCCAAGGCGTGGCGGCCCCATCCAAACCGCAGGCCTGATCGGTCCGTCCGCCCGCAGCGGCTAACTCCAATCGTCTCGCGCCGAGGCGCAGAAACGCAGAGTTCGATCCACTGGATTCTGTGGTCCGGACTCCGAACGCTGCGCCTCCCCGCCTCTGCGCGAAATTCGATCGAAATCAGCGGAGCGCTTCCGTTCCTGAT
The DNA here is from genome assembly GCA_937902865.1 of uncultured Opitutaceae bacterium. Lineage (GTDB taxonomy): Bacteria > Verrucomicrobiota > Verrucomicrobiia > Opitutales > Opitutaceae > CAIUWA01. The sequence continues at coordinate 2,935 of CALFNJ010000478.1, read as the reverse complement.
TTCCTGAGTTCCAGATAGAATCTCTCCGCTACCCTCGCTACGCCCGCCATGCGCGGCGCGCCTGCCGGAAGGTTTTCTCCAGCTCCGTGGGCCAGCTCGGACGCGCGCCGTAGCGGATGCGCTCCAGCTCCGGCCACACCGCCTCGACCTCGGGCTCGCCCGTGATCCGCTTTTCCTGGAGTCGACGCAGCCAGCGGCCTGCCTCGCGGCGCGCCGGATCGACTCGGCTCGCGCCGCCGCGCCGCTCGCGCCAGCGCCAGCCGCGCAGCCACACTTGCAGGGCCCAGCCGAGACCGACCAAGCCGAGCAGCACGACGGCCGCCTTGGCCAGCCGGCGGGCGTCCCAGGCCGAGGTGAGCCAGGCGCGCAGCGCCTGCGCCGCGCGATCCAGCACGGCCCGCACCTGCAGGCTCGCCGTCCGTGTCGCGTCGCGCACGTTGCGGACGGTGTCGAGCTGGTTGCCACGGTCGAAGTTGACGATCCGCCGGTACCAGAAGATCCGCAGGCTATCCAGGCGCGCCGACCAGCTGCGATCGGACCGGGCCGCCAGGGCTGCGGCACCTTGCGGTTCGTCGATGCGCGCCACCGGCGCCGAACCCGGCGTGGGATCGACCCGCAGCCACGCTCCCGCGCCGTCCCAGATTTCGCACCAGGCGTGCGCGTTGCTGTTCCGCACCGTGAGATTGTTGCTGTAGGCGTTCCAGGAGCCGCCCTTGAATCCGCTGATCAGGCGCGCCGGAAAGCCCGCCGTCCGCGCCAGCATGATGAACGCCCCGGCGTAGAGTTCGCAGTGCCCTGGCTCCCGTCCGCTCATCCAGCGCACCAACGGATCGCCCGGACCGGAAGGCAGCGTCGACTGGAGCGAATAGCTGTGTCGCTGATCGAGCCAGGTGCAGACGCGCTGGGCGAACTCCTCCGGGGAAAGCACCGCGCCCCCTGTGATCTCCGCCACCATTCGCCGCAGTGCGGCCTGGTCGCCCTGGTCAGTTGGCAATTCCAGCTCCCGGCGTGCCACCGCCGAGCCACGGTTGTTGTTGCGCACCGGCGCCACGCGCAGGCTTTCCGCGAAGCCGGGATCCGACAGCAGGGGCGAAGTGTTCACACCCTCGACGCGGTACGCCGTCATGGACACCGGCTCGTTGCGCAGGAGCAACGCGCGCAGGCTGCGGGCGACGCTGACATTCTGCAGTTCGCGGAAACTCAGCTTCGCAAACGATCCCGGCAGCGGGAGGTAGCGGCTGATGCCCGCCTCGAGGTAAAACGTCCAATAGGCCGGCTGAACGCCGGCGGGCGTGCGCTCCGAACCGTACACCTCCACCGTTTTCTGCTCCGGTCCGAAGGCCGCGCGCCGGAGCGGCGCCGAGAGCAGGAACGAGCCGTCGCGGTATTCGTCCAGCACGATCATGCGCAGATATAGCGTCGCCGGCATCTGCGCCGGATCGGAGATATCGATGCTCACCGCCAGGCTGTCGTCGGAGATGATGTCCGTCACGTCGCCGAACTTGATGTTGTCGGTGAATCCCGTGCGGGCCTTCTTCGTGATGAAGCGGTCCAGAAAGAGGCTGTTTTCGAGCTGGAAACGGGGGATCGCCATGAACAGCAGGCCCGAGAGCACGACCACGCCGACGAAGAGCACGCCGCCCAGCGTCACCACGCGCCAGTCCGCCACCGCACGCAGCCGCGCAAACAGCCGCGGCCAGTCCACCTGTCGCGTCCACGCGGGCGTGTCGACCGCGAGGCGCCAGGTGAACAGCGGCGTCGGCTCCGGGGGATATTTCGCGTCCGCCGCATCCACCAGCGTGATCACAAAGAGGAAGGCCAGCGCGCAGGCGGTGAACGCGAGGATCTGCGCCGCAAACGCCAGCGACACGGTCAGCACGCCCGCCACCACTACGAGAAACAGGCCGAGCACGATGAGCTGGAGTTCGTCGCGCCGCTGCCGGTAGCTGAGGCTGCGATAGAGGATCAGCATCAGGTCCAGCCGGATCATCGCCGGCAGGATCTCCGCATTCGACCACAGATCGACCGCGGCGCAGGCGACGATCACGGGAAACGCGGCCACGTGCACCGCCGCCGGCACCCGCGCCGGAAGCGTCGGCCAGATCAGCACGGCGCTGATCGCCACGGTGTTGAGGATCAGGAGCGTCCAGGCATCGACATCGAGATAGAATACCGTCCACACCGAGAAGAGGCACAGCACTCCCCCGAGCAGCCACTTGAGCTGGTGCAGCTCATCGAGGGTCAACTGGGGGCGTGACGTGGTCATCGTGCGCAGGTCGGGCTGATTGTCTGATCAGGTCGCCGCCGTTTTCTCTCCATCGACGTGCGCCGCCACGCCGTTCGCCCCTTCGGGCAGAAAGGTGATCACGTTTTTCCGGCCCGCTCCCGCCAGCCGCACCGGTTCATCAGGTCCCCGTTCCGCCCGCGCGTAGGCTCCGGTCGCCTCCGTCGCCGGCCGCACCACGGCCAATTCGTCCAGGAATGACTCGAAGTCCCTGACCCGCCGCACCGGGCGTGGTGGACGCGCATCGATCGCCACGCTGACGAGCCTTCCGGCCCGAAACAGATCCTCGGCGAGCGTGGCCGCGAAACTCACCAGCAATTCGAACTGCTCCGGACGCGTCCACACCTCCGCGGTGGTCTGCAGCCAGAGCGCGAAGGTCTCCTGGCTCTCCGCCGCGAACTGCCGCACCAGCAGCTGCTGGCTCCGCGCGCTCGCCTTCCAATGGATCAACCGGTGCGAGTCCCCCGGCTCATACCGCCGCAGCGCATGCAGGTCACCGCCGCTGCCGGCGCGCACCGTCCGCTCACCCGCGAGCTGCGGCCGCGCCGCGATCGCACCCCAGCGGCGGTACTCGACCGCCGCCGGCCAGACCGAAACTTCGTGCCGCACTCCGCCGCCGGTGTGCTTCCGCAAAAAACATAATGAAAAGAG
>CALFNJ010000477.1 GCA_937902865.1 uncultured Opitutaceae bacterium | reverse complement strand
TCCGAGGTTCGGAAATCCGACCTCGGTTCGTCCTCGGTCTTCCTCCTGTTAAAAACGGGATCGAAGTGATTTCAGGAGTCGAACCGGACCCGCGGGCCGCGCGTCCCTACCTTCAGGCGGGTGAGGTCAGGAGGGCTCGATGTATTTGCGGCCGGACTGGTTGAACTGGACGGACTGGCCCTTGGGAATGCTCAGGCCTTTCCAGGCGGCGCCGCGGAGATGCTTGGCGACATAGACGATCTGGCCGGCGTGATAGGCGTAGTGCGTGAGCTGACGGTTCACGGCCTGCAGGACGGTGAGCGCTTCGCCGCGGATTTTCACCGTGCGGGGCATGTCGGCGTCACTGAGTGGCTCCAGGTTGGCGAACAGCGTCTGCCAGCCGGATTCCCACGTCGCCATCAGGCGCGCGCGAGGGACGTCAGGAGAAACCAGAAATTCGGCGTCGCGATCGCGGTTCGGCTTTTCGCCATCGGACGTGAGGAAATCGGTCCAGCGTGAGAGCAGATTTCCGCCCACATGCTTCACGATGACGGCGATACTGTTGTCCTCCGGGCCGGGCTGCGTGAAGAACGCCTGGTCGTCGACCTGCGTCATGGCGCCGTCGGCGAGCTTCTTGATCCCACGAAATTCGCGCAGCAGCAGGCTCAGGTAGGTTTCGGTGGACATCGTGCCTGCGATAACATCGCCGCGAGCGCGACGGGACGAGTCAGGAGTGGCTCGGAGAGAAATCAGCAAGCGCCGCGAACTGGCGGAACAGATCCAATCCGGTTGGCCGCAAAAAAGCGCAGAGAACGCAAAATCGATCCGCGACCGATTTCTTTTTGCGTCCTCTGCGCCTTTTCGAGGCCAATCTTCCGGCGGCTTACACCAACTTCACCAACTCCGCCGTGGCCGGGACGTCCTTGATGATCTGGGACGGCTCGGGGCCGACACCGAGGTAGCGGAGATTGGGCAAGGCGGCGGCGCCGGGGAGCTGGCCGTTGTAGGCGACGTCGAGGGTGCTCTTCACCATCGCGGCGACGTAGCGGCGGGCGTTGACGGGGAGGTCGCCGAAGCGCCGGACCTGCGAGATGTCCTCGGTCCAGCCGGGGTGCTTGGAATAGACGGGGCGGAGCGTCTTGCGCACGGCCTCGTTGCGCGGGACGTGATGGTAGCGCTTGCCCGAGGCGTCCTCGTAGGCGGCGCAGATGAGCAGGTCGCCGCGCCATTCGCCGGAATAGGTGAGGGCGTCGGCCTTGTTGATCATCAAATCCTGGAAGCCGCCGTAGCGGAGGACGTCGCCCTTCTCGACGGCATCGAACCAGCCGACCATGCGTTGGCGGCCGGTGCTGGTGCCGAACTCGATCTGCTTGAGCTTCTGGGCGAGCGGGTGGGCGTCGGCCATCTGCGTGACAAACGTGTGCGTGCCGACCTTGGTGTCGTACGCCTTGGCGACGCCGAAGGTGTGAATGCGCTGCACGGGGATGCCGGCGCTCTCGAAGAACTCGGGCGTGTAGGTGTGCGACGCGGTGACGTTGGGCGAGAAGCCGTGACGCTTGTCGAGCCAGTAGGCCTGGCCGAATTCGCCGATGATCGTGTGGCCGGCGGCGAGCTCGCGGAGGATGAGCTCGCGGACCTCGCCGATGTTTTTCGAAAGGGCGGTACCGGCCTGCCAGTAGGCGGCGGTGAGGCGCTCGAGCTCGAGCGTGAACGGCTCGCGGCCGCGGAAGCGGGTGAAGTCGAACTCGTCCTTGGGGAACACGCCCAGCTCGATGCCCTCGGCGTTGGCGCGCAGCTCGGCGGCGGTGAGCTTGTCGAAGAATTCCGCGAACGTGGCCGGCGAGACCCGGCAGACGTGCTGGATGATCCGCATCGCGCGGTCGGCGCGCTGGGCGAGCTTGCGGGCGAAATAGTTCGAGCCGGCGTGGAAGTCGGCGAACGTGATCTGCCACTGGCCGACCTCGTCAAGATACGCCGGCGTGATGCCGCGGCCCGTGGAACCGCGCGGCTCCTCAGCGAGGACCTTCGTGCGGTAGTCCTCCCAGGCGAGATCGAGCAGCCGGTGGAGCGGATCGGTGACGAGCGTGCGCTCGTCGATCAGCAGGCGGGAAAGGATGGCGTGGCCCTTGTGCTCGAGCGGGCGGGTTTCCCACCAGATCTTGCGCGGATCGGCGACGACCCCGCTGCCGATGCAGAGATGGGCGGCGTCGCGCACCACGACGCCGGCCGGCAGGAGGTTCAGCTTGATGCCGCCGGCGGTGTGGCCGGAGTTGGCGCCGCCGTTGACCTTGAGCACGACAGAGACCGCGGCGGGCGTGCCGCGCAGCTCGTTGGCGATCTCGGGGATGAGGCGGCCCTTGCCTTCGTCACCGAGGGAAATACCGACGTCGGCGACGAGCTGGCTGGAAAAAGGAAGGAGGGACATGGTTGCTGGAAAAAAGACGCGCAACCGAAGCTTGTCCGGGAGGGAAACGAAACCCCTGTTGCGGGAAAGGAAAGAGCGGAGCCGACGGGCTTGGGCAAACTAAATTCGAGCCTCAATCCTTTCGGCGCTTCACCACCGAGGCACGGAGTCACGGAGGAATGATTTGCCCACGGAATACACGGAACACCCAGAAAGGAACCGGCGATGTTTCTGGGCATTCCGTGTGTTCCGTGGGCATTCGAGGCATTTACGCTCCGTGTCTCCGTGTCTCTGTGTCTCGGTGGTGAAATTCCGGAAGGTTGGGTGGGATCGTGGTCCTTGCGGCTTCCAAAGATTTTGAAAGAGCACGGCGGACGCCTGCGTTTTGAGAGGTATGATTCATCATTTCACGGAGCTGAATGCCTATCGAAAGAGCACGGATTTGGCGGGGCGGATTTTCTCCGTCTCAAAGCGCTGGCCGGCGGAGGAACGGTTTGCGCTGACGGATCAAATCAGGCGGGCGGCCCGATCAGTGGGGGCGTGTTTGGCCGAGTCGTGGGGCAAGCGGAGGTATGAAACGCTTTTCGTCGGCAAGCTCATGGATGCGGATGCGGAGAATCACGAGGTCGAGCACTGGCTCATGTCGGCGCACGGCGCGGGCTATCTGAACGAGCGGGAGATGGAGGAACTCGTTTCGACCAAACGCGAGGTGGGGCGCCTCTTGGGGACGATGATTCTGACGCCAGGGTTGTTTTTGCTGCATGAGCGTCGCACGCCCTCGGCACTCGCGCTCGCGCACAAGCAGAAGATCGGAGAAGTCCAGAATACGGAGGACGGCGGTCGGTTGTTTTAGGCGGGAGCTAGAGCCGATTGGATTGGGGGCTCGGATGGGATGGGGCGGCGACCTCCCGGTCGCCGTCACGCGACCGGGAGGTCGCGTCTCCAGTGGTTCGCATCCTGCTGTCAGCAGAATGATGCAAGGTGGCCGCCGACCTCCGGCGGCGGAGAGAGACAGCGCTAACCAACGCGCCCGGAGGTCGCATTCCACCTCGGGATCTGGAACTCAGGGGAAATCAGGAGCGGATCGATCCGAGTTCGAGGGTGGGGCGCGTTATCCCTGACGCACCGAAACCGTTATCCGCGTTTCAGGTCTGACGGAATCAAACCGGTGCGTTAGGGATAACGCGCTCCACCTTCCAGAGCCAGAGTAGCAGGTGCGGGTCTCTGGCCCGCCTAATTTTTGCGCGATACTTCGATCACGTCGTGCGGCTCGGCTTCTTTCTGGCCGGCGGGGCTGACGCGGATGAAGCGGGCCTTGGAGCGAAGTTCGGGGAGCGTCCGGGCGCCGAGATAGCCCATGCCACTCTGCACGCCGCCGACGAGGTTGGCGAGGACGTCATCGGCGGAGCCGGCGACTTCCTTGAGGGCCTCGATGCCTTCGGCGGTGAGCTTGCGGGTGTTGTCGGTTTTGTCCTGTCCGTAGCGGGCGGCGCTGCCGGCCTTCATGGCGGCGAGACTGCCCATGCCGCGGTACTGTTTATAGACTTTGCCGCTGATCTCGATGATTTCACCCGGAGCCTCGCGGCAGCCGGCGAGCAGGCCGCCGCAGATGACGGCGTCGGCGAGGGTGAGGGCCTTGACGATGTCACCGGACTTCGTGATGCCGCCGTCGGCGATGATCCGGACTCCGCGGGAGGCAGCGCCTTTGCTGGCGACGTAGAGAGCAGTGAGTTGGGGGATACCGACGCCGGCCACGACGCGGGTCGTGCAGATCGAGCCGGGGCCCTGGCCGACCTTGATGGCGCTGGCGCCGCAATCGGCGAGAAATTCGACACCGGAAGCGCTGGTGACGTTGCCCGCGATGATCGTGAGCTCGGGAAATGCGTCGCGCACCATCTTCACCATGTCGCCGACGCCGGCGGTGTGGCCGTGGGCGGTCGACACGGCGACGGCGTCGATGTGCTCATCGACGAGATTGCCGACGTGGCTGAGGATCTTTTCGCGATCGAGCTTGCCGTCGGGCTTGCGGACTGGGCCGAGCGCGGCGCCGACGACGAGGCTGAACTGGGCGTCGCGTGCGGGCTTGCGGCGGGACTTGGCCTCGCTGGTGATTTTCTCGACGTCGGAACTCGTGACCAATCCGCGCAGGCGGCCCTGGTCATCGACGACGAGCATCTTGTTGATGCCGACATGGCGGGTGAAAAAGTCGTCCGCGGCCTTGATCGGATCCTTGGCGACGGCGGAGTGCTTGACCGTGATGAGCTGCGCGCGGGGCGTCATCACGTCGGTGATCTTCTTCGCGCGGTAGCGCTCCTTCACGACATTGCCGGAGAGCAGGCCGGCGAGTGCGCCCTTTTCGTCCACGACCGGAAAGGTGCTGAACGCGAACTTGCGCTCGTCGATCATCGCGAGGATGTCGCCGATCAGCTTGTCGGGCGTGACGGTGATCGGATCCTGGATGAGGCCGTGAATGTGCCGCTTCACCCGCGCGACCTCCTTCACCTGGTCCCTGGCGGCCATGTTGTAGTGGATGAGGCCGAGTCCGCCGTTGAGCGCCATGGCGATGGCCATGCGGGACTCGGTGACCGTGTCCATGTCCGACGAAATGATCGGAATCTGCAGGCGCAGCGTCTCGCTGAGCGCGGTCGAGGTGTCGGCGTCCTTCGGCAAAATTTCCGAGTAGAGCGTCGCGAGCGAA
>CALFNJ010000476.1 GCA_937902865.1 uncultured Opitutaceae bacterium | reverse complement strand
CACTCTACTCGTCACGGTCACCTTGTCTAAACGGCAAGAGTCTCCTCTTTCGAGATGCATCTGATATTCTTGAATCAGCGCTTTCTTATCCCCCGATGGTGGAAGAAGGGATTCTCAACGCTCCAAGGAGAGAGCTGCGTTATGTTCTGGAGACGGTCTGCACACACTTTTATGTCGATCAGAACAATTTTAATCGGCCGTTGACCGGCAAGATTGCCTTTTTGGAATCGCTCGGACGTCAGCCGAAAATCGAGCTCTTGGCGCAACTCAAGTTTGCGGCTTTTGACGACACAACGAAGGCATCATTCGTGAATGACGTTTCGCAGTTGTATTCATATCTCTGCGGATATGTTCATCCTTCGGTGCAACAATTCGAAGAACGTGCACGGAGGGGTGCCGGAGGAAGACCTAGCGGCTTTGAAGGCGTCGAGGATTTGAAACGCCTGAATCGCGATATCTTCAGGACGCTCGACATAGTACTAGCCATCTACTTCCACGCTTTATCAATGTCCCTAACGGGCGACATTTTCATTCAGGTCCTAGATGACCTAAAGACTTGGAATTTTCACAAGGGACGCTGGTGTACCGCGGTTTCTCGCACTTTCGACTATAAGCTCGAACGGAAGAGAACGGGGATGGTTGCACCCTAAGTGGCACAGTTCATTCGAAGACAATCCTGCACATCGCCGCACAAGGTGTAAGTTTGGATGTAAGTTTCGGCCATTTTGAAGGCCTGCCGTCATCCAAGTTGCTGGTATCCAGCGCTCGCGTCTCGCTGGCGTCCCCACGGGGATTCGAACCCCGGTTCTCACCGTGAAAGGGTGGTGTCCTAACCGGGCTAGACGATGGGGACTAACCGCGGAGGGTGGGACGGTACGGCGGGGGATGGTTCGCGCAAGGCAAAATTCAGGGGTGCCTCAGGCCAAGTTTCACTCGGTTCGGCCTCGGATCGGCTCCTGTTAAAACCGGATCGGAAGGATTGTTTTTACAAGAGCCGGACCGAAGACGAACCGAGGCGATCTCGGAAGAGGGAAATACAGGAGGACACAGAACGGCGCGTTGGGGACAACGCGCCCTACCCTCAGAAGCTCACGCGGTCGGAGCGGGTGACTTCGTATTTGGGGGCGGCACCGTCAGCGGTGGTGATGGCAGAGAAGGTGACGTCTTCAGCTTGGTCGACCTGGATGCGGGCGCCGGCGGGGAGGCGGAGGTCGCTGAGGGTGACGTGGCTCGTGCGGTGGCCGGCGGCGGGAAAACCGTTGATGACGATGACCGGACGCGTGGCGTCGGCCTTGGTGAGGTCGATGTGGCTGAAATGGAAATTGCGGAAGTACGGCTGCTCGGGCGCGGGCTGGCCGTCGTTGTTATACGGCAGGTCCGTGAGGATCGTGATCATCTGCAGGTCGCAGTCGCGCACGGTGACGTCCTCCACGAAGGCGCCGCGGTCCTTCGTCGCCTTGATCTGCATGCCGTAAAGGAGCTTCCCCGCCACGCAGTCCTCCACGCGCACGCCGCGGATGCCGCCCGAGATTTCGCTGCCGATCGAGATGCCGTGGCCGCGGTCGAAGCGGCAGTCGGTGATCCGCACATTTTCCGTCGGACGATTCACGACGTTGCCCTCCGGATTCTTGCCGGACTTCACCGCGATGCAGTCGTCGCCGGTCGAGAATGTGCAGTTGACGATGTAGGAATTGCGGGACGAATCCGGGTCGATCCCGTCGCCGTTGCGGACGTTGCTGTTGATCGTGAGATCGTGGCAGGTGACGTTCTCGCTGTAGATGTAATGGAGCGTCCAGCATTGCGGCTCCTCCAGCGTGAGTCCCTGGATTTCCACGTCGCTCGCATTCATGAAACAGATCAGCCGCCCGCGTCCGCGCAGCCCATGCGTCGCAATGATCGCCTGCGCCAGGGTGTTGCCGCCGCCGGAAATCTTGCCCTCGCCGCGGATGCTGACGTGGCGGATTTTCGGAAAATCGCTGCGGTCGATGCTGCCTGCGTTGATCAGGCTCGCGTAGGTCTCGAGCTCCCAGCCCTCGAAGCGGTTGCGGATCATCGGCGCGTAGTCGGCGGGAAGGGTCGAGCCTTTGAGCACGCCGCCGGCCGCGACGTGGAGGGTCATGTCGCTCTTCAGATAAAGCGCGCCGCTGAGAAACACGCCGCGCGGGATCTCCACCACTCCGTTGAGCGGACACGCGTCGATCGCGGCCTGGATCGCTTTCGTGTTCAGCGTCTTTCCGTCGCCGACGGCGCCGAATTTCTCGATCGAGACGACGGTCTCCTTCGCGGGGGTCGTGATCCGCACCGAGTCGCCCGGCGTGATCGCCGCCTTCTGCGGCTCGCCCTTGAGCCGGACCGCAAACGCATGCGCGCTCCC
>CALFNJ010000475.1 GCA_937902865.1 uncultured Opitutaceae bacterium | reverse complement strand
ATCACATGCCCAGCCACCATCGCGAGGTGCGTTCTTGGTCACCGGCCTTGATGGTTCAACACGCCTCGCGATTCGGCCAAAATACCGTGCTAGCCATAAAGGCCATCATCGAGTCCAAAGAGCATCCTGAGCAAGCTGTCCGGTCGTGCTTGGGCATCCTTGGTCTCGCGAACAAGCACGGCAACCAAAGGCTCGAGCAGGCCTGCGCCGTGGCTGGGCAAAGGCAAGTCTTCACACCCGGCTCGATCAAGAGCATCTTGAAAAGAAACCTACGGAGTGTGACCAAGCCGGTCACGGCACCTCTAGCGGACCACGAAAACCTGCGTGGCGAGACCCATTTCGAGGAGGCGGCGACATCATGTTGAACCAACAAACTCTGACCAGATTGCGAGAGCTGAGGCTGCCCGGGATGGCGACGGCATACGAGGAAGAACAGCGCCAAGGCAACGCGGGTCAAATGAGCTTCGATGACCGATTCGGACTTTTGGTGGAGAAAGAGTGGGGTATGCGGCAAGAACGCCGCACCCAACGGCGCCCCCAACCCTCCCATCCTTGTCGATGCCTGGAGCAATCCCATCATCTACGTCCCCCCATCCGGCCTTTCCGGCGTCACCGTCGCCGGTGACACGAACCGCATCGTCACCAGCCATCGTGTCCGCGGCCCCTACGGGGGCTCCGAATCCCTCGAACCCGGCGCCTCCGGCTTCTGGGCCTCCGCCGGCCCCGACGGCGACTTCTGGCTGGTCAGCTTCGGCGCGGGTTTCAGCGCCCACAGCTGCCGGCTCGGACCGGCCAACTAACCCAAGCCATCGATCCTCGGAATTTCACCACAGAGGCACAGAGACACGGAGCACGATCCTCATCTTTTTGCGTCCTGTGTGCCTTTTTGCGGCTAACTCATCAGTCTGGCGTGATGAGAGAATTGATTGTTCTCTGTGTCTCTGTGCCTCTGTGGTGAAATTCCGGAGGATCGGGCAACCGCTGCCGCCCTGCGATTTCAGTTCCCACAATACCGGCCGCGAACTACCAACGATCCCCCTCCTCCTCTCCTCATGCCGACTCTCTCCGATCTCGTGGCCTATTGCGACAAGCGCACGCGCCGCGCGGCGTTCAAGGATGCGCCCGGCGCGTTCAACGGCCTGCAGGTCGCCAATGACGGACGCGTGACGAAGATCGGCGCCGCCGTCGACGCGGGCGTCGTGCCGTTCCGCCAGGCCGTCGCCGCAGGCGTGGACTTTCTCATTGTCCATCATGGCATGTATTGGGACATGCCCCGTCCGCTCACCGGCTCCACTTACGAGCGCGTCGCCACGCTCGTGCAGGGCAACTGTGCGCTCTACTCCAATCACCTCCCGCTCGACGCCCATCCCGAGCTCGGCAACAACGCCCTCCTCGCCGCCCAGCTCGGCCTCAAGCGCCGCCGGCCGTTTCTCGTCCGCGACGGCGAAGCGATCGGCTGCATTGCCCGGGCCGCCTTCACGCGCGCGGCGCTGCACAAGAAACTTTCCAGCCTCTACTCCCGCGTGATCGCGATCGAATGCGGCTCAACCGCGCCCAAGGAAATCGCCTTCTGCAGCGGCTCCGGCAACAGCGCGGTGCCCGAGCTCGGGCCCGCGGGCGTCGACACGCTCGTCACCGGCGAACTGCGCGAGGAATGGTTCACCGTCGCGCAGGAGCGGAAGCTCAACCTCTACCTCTGCGGCCACTACGCCACCGAGGTTCACGGCGTGCGCGCCCTCGCCGCCGAGCTCGCCAAAAAATTCCGCCTGCCCTGGGAATTCATCGCGACCGACAATCCGCTCTGAGCACCAGGGCGTAAGTCACCTGACTGAATCCCGAACCGGTTTCACACAGAGAACGCGGAGAGCACAGAGATCCGGATCCGTTTTCTCTGTGTCCTCCGTGTTCTCTGTGTGAAACCGGTTTGAGGCTTTGCCGGAATAAATCGTCTGAGGCAGGAAGAAGCCCCGTTTTATTCTGCCGCCTCGCGAACACGTGGGGTGACCGTTGAAATGTTGAGTGTTGAACGTTGAACGTTGGCTTGCTGACCTGAGCTGACCTCCTCCTCACCCATGAAGAAGATCGCCATCCTCAACGGCCCCAATCTCGACCGGCTCGGCCGGCGCGAGCCGGAAATCTACGGACGCGCGACCCTCGCCGATCTCGAAAAGGCGCTGCGGGCGGAGTTTGGCGCGGTGGCGACGCTCGACTTCTTCCAGTCGAACCATGAGGGCGCCCTGATCGACAAGCTCGCCAGTCTGGCCGACGCGAAATTCGACGGCCTCGTGCTCAACGCCGGCGCGCTCACGCACACCAGCGTGGCGCTGCGCGACGCGGTGCTCAGCGCGCATCTCCCCGCGGTGGAGGTCCACATTTCCAACATCTACAAGCGCGAGGAATTCCGGCACATGTCCCTCACCGCGCCCGCCTGCGTCGCGGTCATCACCGGTCTCGGCCTCGAGGGTTATCACGCCGCCGTGCGGTTCCTGCTGAAGAGCTGAGCCCGGCTCACCGAGCCGATCGATCCGATCCATGCCGGCCGGCCCTGCGTCCGCATCGCCCTCGTCCCCGCTCGTTTCCTCCGCTACGGGAGAAGCCTGGCTCGTCTGCCACACCCGCCCGCGCTGCGAGAAGAAGTTCGCCGCGCTCATGACCGCGGAGCGTTTCGAGCACTACCTGCCGCTCGTGCAGAGCGTGCGCCGCTACCAGCACCAGACGAAGCGTTTCTCCAAGCCACTCTTTCCCGGCTACATCTTCGCCCGCGTCCCGGTCGCCGCCCGCAACCGGATCTACCAGCAGGATCTGCTCGCGCGCGCGATCGTCGTGGAGAACGAAACCGCATTTCTGCACCAGCTCGCCGACGTGAAGGCGATCGTCGCCTCCGGCCTCGAGCTCAGCCTGCATCCGCTCCTCACCCGCGGCCGCCGCGTGCGCGTGGTCGGCGGACCGCTGCACGGCGTGGAGGGTTTTGTCGACGATCCCGGCCATCCGCAGGGCGTGGTTGTCGTCATGGATGTCCTCCAACAGGGCCTGCTCGTGCGCCTGCCTTCGGAAAATCTCCAGCCGCTACCCTAGCCAATGTAGGGGCGGTCCTTGGGACGCCCGGATCCGACGAGCAGCTCACACCGGGCGTCCGTAAAGAACGTCCCTACATTTTATCTCCAAAGCCACTGCACCGCATGCAGCGTGACGCACGTCGCCAGCGCCGCCGCCAGGTCATCAACGACGACGCCCCAGCCGCCGGGCAGGTCCTGCAGGCGACGGATGCCGAAGGGCTTCAGGATGTCGTAGAGCCGAAAAAGTAGAAAGCCCCCGAGCAGCACGATCCAGCGCGGCCAGATTTCCGTCAGCGGCAGCCAGCCGAGAAAGCAGAGCGGCATCGCCACGAACTCATCGAGAATCACTTCGCCCGGATCACGGCGGCCGAGGCGCACCTCGGCCTCGCCGCAGAGCGCCACCGCCCCATAGATGCCGACCAGGTTCAGCAGCAGGAGGCCGAAGGGACTCAGGCCGGGGGCGGCGAAGAAGACCGTGAAATAAAGCAGCCCGGCCAGCGAACCCCAGGTGCCCGGCGCCGGCAGGTTGCGGCCCAGCGGCCCCAGGCGGGCGAAGGCGAGCACGGTCTTCGTGGACAGCGCGCGCGGCCAGGTCGGACGCGTCAGCTTCATTTATTTGTCCGCCTCGCTGAACACCACGCCGCGATACTGCAGAATATAGCGCCAGCCCGACCACACCGCGAGGAAGGTGCCGACAATGAACCCGACGAGGCCGATGGAATGCAGCGCCGCCGTGAAGGAAGTGAACGTTTCCGGATCGATCCGCACGTCCCACCGCCCCATCAGCCAGGCCCAGTCGGTTTCCACCATCGGCGTCGCAAGGAGAAAGCCGATCGCGATCAGCTGGGTCACCGTCTTGGTCTTGCCGCCGCGATCCGCCGCGACGACAACGCCCTTCGAGGCTGCGACCATCCGCATGCCGGACACGAGAAATTCACGGCAGAGCGTGATGAGGACGAACGCGAGCGGGATTGGATGATAATTGCGGTCGACCATCGCCACCATGATACCGAGGACCATGATCTTGTCGGTCAGCGCGTCCATCAGCTTGCCGAAGGTCGAAACGATGTTCCGCTTCCGCGCGAGATAGCCGTCGAGCCAGTCGCTCACCGCGCCGGCAATGAACAGCAGGAAGGCCAGCGAGCGCGCGCCGAGCCAGTCCTGGAACATCAGCCACACGATCACGAACATCAGCGGGATGCGTGAAAGCGTGATCTGGTGGGGAAGGTTCCT
>CALFNJ010000474.1 GCA_937902865.1 uncultured Opitutaceae bacterium | reverse complement strand
TCAAGCGTCGCCACCGGAAGGGCGGCGGACTTGAGCCGGAACAAGGCCGAGGCGTTGTCGAGCACCGGCTGCATGTGCTGGTCGAGGAGGCGGGTTTCAAAGGCCGGCTCCATGACACCGTAGGACAGGTAGCTGGGTTGGAATCCGAAGAACAGATAGGGTCCGCGGGTCAGGGTGAGATTGACGGGCTGGAGAAGGCCGACTGAGTCCGCGGGAGATCGGGTGACCAGCCGGGCCAGGCTGCGGGGCGATTCCACCTGCCAGGCGCTCCACGCGATGCCCACGCCGAGCACGGCGAGACCCGCCTGCCGGACGCGGGGCGAAGGAGCCCAGGTTCGCAGGGTCAGCGCGCCCCAGACCAGAATGGCGGCCGGCAGGATCAGGTAAAAGCGCTGCATCGGCCAGATGTTGGTGGCGTTGATCAGCTGGGCGGGGACGAGCGACCAGACGAACTGGCTCACTCCCGGCACGGGCACCAGCAACAGCTGCAGCACCAGGAGAACCACAGCAAAAAACCAGCCGTTCAGCGGGTTCCACTTCAGCCGGAAGAAGCAGGCGAGGGCGACAATCTCCAGGGCATAGCCCAGCTGGATGTTGCCCAGTTGGCCCGCGGGGGCGGCGAGCGGCCGCCAGGCGCCGGCCCAGCCTTCGCGCAGGCTCCCTAAGATCCGATCGGTCACGCCCGACGGATTGATGGCGTAGTGGATTTCCATCGAGGAAACGGAGATGAACAGGTAGCTGATCAGCCAGCCGAGCGCGACGCCGGCGGCGAGCGCGCGCGCGGCGCCGCGCGCGGTCCGCTCGAGGAAGAACCAGCGGGAAAAAAGCGCCCCGAGCCAGAAAGGCATGACCCAGGCGCCGATGGCCGGATGCGCGTACCAGATCAAGGCCAGCGCACCGGTGGAAACGATCAACGGACGGGTGTCATTGCCGGGCGAAAGTGAGCCGGCGATTCCCGCCCAGAACAACGGCATCCAAGGCAAGGTCATGATCGCGGGATGCATGTCCATTCCGGCCAGGAGCACCATGATCGCCGGACAGAGGACATACAGCGCGGCGAGCAACGCGGCCGCGCCACGCCAGCCGGGCGCCAGGATGCGTACCGCGACGAAGCCGGTGGTGGCGCCGCCCAGCACGCTGACGATCAGGCAAAGGTTCTGGAGCGCGAAGGCCGACAGCTGGCTGCCGGTCAGCCAGTTCAAGGCCACCTCCAGCTGGAGAAAATACGGCGCGTCGCGGATCAGGTGTATGTTACCGCTGAAGCTGTAGAGGCTTTGGCCGACAAAGATCGGAAAGATGCCGTGACGGAGCTGCTCGAGGACATCGGCGAGGACGAGGCTGTAGGAAAAACTGTCGCCGGCGCCGATGAAGGAGGAAGTGAAGTACGGGACCATCAGCCAGAGCGCGGCTGCCTGGGCGCCCAGCAGGGCGAGACTCTCGGCCCACCAGCGGCGGTCGGCCCGGGCGAGGCGCCAGACGAGGAGGGCATCGAGGCCCAACAGCAGCGCCAGCGGACCGATCCAGGAATGCCAGTGGCCTGATTCAGCGAGCACTGGCACGGGAAGGAGAGGTTATCCCGTCAGGACCGAGGGGGCTTGTCGTGAAAGCCCTCGCTGCGGTCGAGAATGAACTTCGGCCGGGATCGGACCTCCTCGTAGATGCGGCCGATGTATTCGCCGAGGATGCCGACGCTGATCAGCTGCACGCCGCCGAGGAGGGAGATGAGCATGACGAGGGGCGGATTGCCCCATTTGATCTCCCAACCCATGAGTTCGTAGAAGAGATAAATTGCCATCAGCAGGAACGAAAAACCGGAGACGATGAAACCGAGCCAGGTGCTGAGGCTGAGCGCGTAGGTGGAGAAACAGAAGATGCCATTGAAGCCGATGCGCAGGGAACCGAGGAAGCGGTTGTAGTTCGTCTCGCCGGCGAAGCGCGCGGGACGGTCGAAGGGAATGATCGCCTGCTTGAAGCCGACGACGGCGACCATGCCGCGGAGGAAGCCGTGCGACTCCTTGAGCTTCACGACCTCGAGGACAACGCGGCGGGTCATGAGGCGGAAATCGCCGGTGTTCGGCGGGATCTTCACGTCGGCGATCTTGTTGATCACCTTGTAGCCCACGGCCGACACGACCTTTTTGATCAACGGTTCGCCGGTGCGGGCGCGGCGCTGCGGGAGCACGACGTCGTAGCCCTCGCGCCATTTC
>CALFNJ010000473.1 GCA_937902865.1 uncultured Opitutaceae bacterium | reverse complement strand
AGCCGGTGCAGGTGGGCACGGTCCTCGACTTCGCGGTCGACCCGGGCCCGGGGACGAACATCGATTTCGACGCCACGACGGTGAGCGTGAGCATCAGCTCGTCCGACAGCCGGATGTAACGGCGAATTCAGCCGGGAGATGAACGCAGGGCGGGTCTTTGACCCGCCCTGCTTGTTTTCGGAGTTTCACCACCGAGGCACAGAGGCGCAGAGAAATCCCATTCAGATCATGGATAATCAGCTCCGTGTCTCTGTGCCTCTGTGGTGAATTCCGCGGATCGTGATCGATTGGGATCGGACCGGCAGCCTGCAGCTCGTTTCTACCTCAGCAAAACACCAACGTCTGTCTGCTAACGGCTGCGGAAACCGCTGGCCAGGAGCGTCTCGAAATGCGGCTCGCGGGTTTCCTTGGCCACGGCGGTGACCTCGACCTTCGCGAAGCCCGCTTTTTTCAGGAAGCCATGCAGGGCGCTTTCCTTGAAGCCGAGCCAGACGTCGGCGTAGAGCTCGCGGGCCTTCTCGAAGGTGTGCTCGTTGAGATCGAGCACGAGAATCTGACCGCCGGGGCGCAGGATCCGGTAGGCTTCATCGACCGCGCGCTGCGGATGCTCGGCGTGGTGCAGGGCCTGGCTGAGGATGGCGAGGTCAACGGACTGATCGGGCAGCGGCACCTGCTCGATGTTGCCGAGCTTGTAGGTGAGATTGGCGAGGCCGTTCTTGCGGGCCAGCTCGGAGCCGACCTCGACCATGCGCGGAGAGTTGTCGATGCACCACACCTGCTCGGCGCGTCGGGCCAGCAGTTGGGAGAGCAGGCCTTCGCCGGCGCCCAAGTCGGCCACGGTGATGGCGGGCACCAGGTGCAGCACGAGATGGCCGATCGCCTCCCAGGAACGGCCGGGGCAGTAGTTTTTCCCGAGACGTCCGGCGATGAGGTTGAAGTACTGCTCCGAGACCTTCCGGCGCTTCTGCAGGATGCGGTCGAGATTGTCGCGATCCTCGCCGAGCAGCGGTGCGTCGGCCACGGCGTCGACCGCGCTCCGGATGAACGTCAAGGCCTTGGACGAGAGATCCGTGCGGAGGGAATAGAACGCCTTCTTGCCGTCGCGCCGGTCGCTGACGAGATCCGCCTGGCGGAGCAGCGCGAGCTGGGAAGAGATGCGCGACTGGGCCATGCCGAGGATCTCCTGAAGTTCGGCGACGGAGAGCTCTTCGCGAAGGAGAAGAGCGAGCAGGCGCAGCCGGGTGGGGTCGGAGAGGGTCTTGAGGATGTCCCAGGAAGCGTTCAACGGGCGCCGAGGCTGGGGAAACGGGACAGGCGGCGCAAGGCCTCTTACCCGCGGGGCGGGAACGTCCAACGTCCAACGTCCAACGTTCAACGTTCAACTCGAGCCGCGAGCGACGCCGGGAGTGGGCAAGGGCTTTGATTTGGTTCGGCGTCTCCCCCGATCCGCGGCGCACCGGGACGGTTCATCCTGCCTCCAACGTATGAGACGGGCATTCGGAACCTTGAACGTTGGACGTTGAATGTTGAACGTTCCGCCTCGCGCTGTCGCGCCTAGCGCGACAGCGCGAGGCGGGCGAGTTGCCAGAGGCCGAAGGCGGCGATGATCGAGCCGGCACCCAGGTCGATCCGGCGGAGGGTTTTCTGGGTCAGGCGGCGGCCCAGGGCGTGGGCGGTGTGGCTGAGAATCAGCCACCAGGCGGCCGAGCCGAGGAAGATGCCGAGGACGAGCAACCGGGACTGTTCGGTGGCGGCGGTGCGGAGCTCGGCGGCGACGCCGGTGCAGATGCCGACGCAGGCCGCGAGGGTGGCGGGGTTGAACAGCGC
>CALFNJ010000472.1 GCA_937902865.1 uncultured Opitutaceae bacterium | reverse complement strand
CTCAGATAGCGACCGTCGAGCCAGGCCAGCGAGACCTGGGTGCAGCGGAAGCGCGCGGCGAACTCGTTGCACAGCGCCATCGCCGCCGGCAGGAAGTCGCGGTACGGATTGAGCTGATGCAGCAGGTCGAGCGTGCCGGTGACCCGCGTGAGATCCAGCTGGGCGAGTTCCGCCTGGCGCACCGCGAAATGCCGCGCCGGCAGATCCGCCAGCAGCAGCAGCCGCTGCGCCCGCAGGTCGGCCTCGCGCGGGGCGCGGGTCTCCACCACGAGGAGCGCCATCGGCTGCGGGCCGTCGCCACCCGCGCGCACGCCCAGGCCGAGGACACTCAGGCGAGCGTCCGGGGCGCCGACCTGCGCCTCCGCCAGGCCTCGCGTTCGCAGCGCCTCCTCGAGGCGCGCGACAAATTCCGGCGGGAAGTGCGCCGGCGCGCCGGCGCCGAGTGACTGCCGCGCGAGCTCGCGCCAGTTCCGGTCGGCCGCGCCGCCGATCGCGACCAGAATGACTCCCTGCGCCGCCTCCGCCGCCTGGCCGAGCAGATCGAGATAGAGCGGCCAGAACGCCTCCGCCGGACCGGTGAAGGCCCGCAGCCGCTCAAGCTTGGCGTGAAACGGTTCGGACGCGGCCATCGCGGGTCAGGTCACTTCCCCGGCAGCACCACGAGAGCGCGCGTGCCGGGCAAAATGCGGCGACCGGGATTGGCGAGCAGGATCTTCACCCGCTGGTAGCCGCTGGCGGCGTCGACGCGCGGATCGATGAAATCGACCTTGCCCGTCACCGCGTTGCCGGAGCCGAGCTGCGGCAGCTCGACCCGCAGCTGCTGTCCCAGCGCGAGCGGCGAGGCCTGCTCGAAGCTGAGGAGAATCTGGACGTAAACCTGATCGAAACTGACCACCTCGAACACCACCGCACCCGGCTCGACCCACTCGCCCGGCTCGTGCTTCTTCGCCACGACCACGCCGGTCAGCGGCGACTTGATCAGCTTCCGCTCGAGCGCCACCTGCGCGAGCTTCGCCTGCAGCATCGCGATGTCGCGCTCGGCGTTCTTCTCCAGCGCCTCGTCCTTCCGCGCCATGTTCTTCTTCGCGAGCTCCTCGGTGCCCTCGGCGTCATACGCCTTCGCCTTGACGAGATACGCGGTGCGCTGGACCTCGAGCTCTTCCTCCGCGCGAAACTGCTGCGCGAGCGTCTGGCCCGCGGTGACGTTGTCACCCTCCTTGACGTCGATCGACTCGATCAAGCCGGCGATCCGCGGACTGACGCTCACCTGCTGGAACGGCAGGATCAGGCCCTCCACCTTCGACTCCGCCGCGCTCGTTTCCGCGCCCAACGCGAGCACGCACGCCAGGCTGCCGAGCACAATGCGACGAAGCGGAGAGCGAAGGTTCACGGGTGGAATCAGGAGGCAGGAGGCTGGGGACAGGGAAATCTGAAGGCGCCAAAAGCGCGGAGGGCGAAAGCGGTGCGGCCTTATTTTGCGGCGGTTTCGCCGGTGGCGAAGCCGTGCTTCTGCAGAAAGAGGCCGCAGGCGGCCCAGAGCTCGGCCTCGGCCTTCTTCAGGTCGACGCGCGCCGCGAGCTCGCGGGTGCGGGCGTCGGAGGCTTTGCGCTGGAAATCGAGGACGCTGAAGCTCGTGGTCTTGCCAGCGTCGAGGCGGGATTGCTCCACTTCGAGGCCCTGCTCCGCGAACTTGCGCGACTGCTGCGCGGTCTCGAGGCGGTGCTGGAGGGTGTCGATCCGTTGCACGGCGTTGGAGACATCGAGGCTGATCGAGGTCTTCAGGTCGGCGAGGGTCATCTCGGACTGGAGCTGCTTGCGCTTCGCCGTGCGGTAATCCGCCTGCGCCTTGTGATTGCCGATCGCGATCGAGGCGACGATGCCCGCGCTCATCCGGCGCTGGTTGTCGTCGAAGACCTGCTGGTAGCTCGGGCCGAAATCGTCATCGAGGCCGCCGCGGCCGTACGCGAGCTTCAGGTCGAGCTGCGGCAGGCGCTGGTTGCGGGCCTGGTCGGTGCCGTAGCGGTTCTTGTCGATCTGCTGCTGCGCGAGGAGAAAGTCCGGACGGAGCGTGAGGGCGGACGCGTACAGATCGGCCGCCGAACTGGTGAGCGGCATGACGGCCAGGTCCGGCTCGACGCCGAAATCCGGGATCGCGCCGGCGGGGAATTCATTCACCAGCAGCTTGAGCAGCCGCACCCGGCGCTCGCGGAGAAAATCCTGCCCGAGGATATACTCTTCCCGCGCCTCGGAGATTTTCACGTCGGCCTGCGTCAGGTCGATATCCGTCATCTTGCCAAGGCGGACGCGCTCCTGGTTTTCCTCGCGGAGCTTCTGCGCCACCGTCACGGCCTCGTCCTTCACCTTCAGGTTCTCGAGGCCGAAGACCATGTCGTAATAGGCGTTGGTCAGCTCGATCAGCTTGTTCACCACCTCGACCTCGCGCGTCTTCTCGCTGATGCGCACCTCGAGGCGGGCCATGCGGGTCTCGGCCATGTTCGCGCCGAGGCCGAAATCCTTCAGCAACGGCTGCGTCAGCGTGAGGCCGGCGAACGACTCGAATTCGGGCGAGAAGAAGCGGCCGGCGCGGTTCACGTCGTTGTCGAGGCGGTTGAGCGTCGTGGACAGCTCGTACTGCGTGCCGGTCGGCAGCTTGCCGGAGAAGCCGGCGCCGGTGCGGAGATTCTGCTCGTTGAAGATCGTGACTCACGGGTTCGACGAGATGCTGCCGAAGCTGGAATAGTCGATCGCGTTCAGCCGGCGCGCATT
>CALFNJ010000471.1 GCA_937902865.1 uncultured Opitutaceae bacterium | reverse complement strand
GACCGGATTGAATTGCGGATTGCGGATCTCGGATTGCGGAGTTCAGGCACCTGAAATTTTCGCTCCGATATTTGTTACTTGATCCCTGGTACCTGTTACTTGCGGCCTCTTGGCCACTTTGGCGTTTGGGTTTTGGCTTCTGAATCCTTGTTACTTGTTACCTGGTACTTGTTACTTGCGGCTATGGGCCATTAGGCCGCCACCGCTCCCGCCCGCTCCTGGAGCAATTCGTGATACAGCGCCGCGTACCGCAGCGCCTGGAGCCGCACGGTGTATTCCTTTTCGACGCGCGCACGGGCTTCGCCGGCCATCTGGCGGCGGAGGCGGTCGTCCTCGAGGAGGCGGCGCAGGGCGGTGCCGAGCGCGGGGGCGTCGCCGACCGGTGCGAGCAGACCGGTCTGGCCATCGGCGATCGCCTCGCCGACACCGCCGGTAGCGAAGCCCACCACCGGGGTGCCGCAGGCCATCGACTCGAGGATCGTGTTCGGCAGGTTGTCCTGCAGCGAGGGAATCGCGAAGACGTCCGCCGCGCTGTACGCGGCGGCGAGCAGCGCGGGATCGTGGAGCGCGCCGAGATGCCGGCACGGCAGGTCCGCCAGCACCGGGCTCCTGCCCTGGCCGAGCGTGACGAGCAGGAGATTCGGCACGTCGCGCACGCCGCCGAAGGCCTCGAGCAACTGCGCGAGGCCCTTGCGGCGGTCCTCGATCTGGTCGGCCACGAAAAGAACGATCCGTGCCTTGGCCGGCAGGCCGAGCCGGGCGCGCGCCTCCGCCGGATCCGCCGGTTGATACTGCTGCAGGTCGAGTCCGTTCGGGATCACCCGCACCTCGAAATCGCGGAAGAGCACGCTGCTGCGCGCCTCCCGCGCCAGCCAGGCGCTCGGGCACACCACCGCGAGGCGGTGGCGCGGCACGCGCTTCAGGATGCCGAGCTTCCGCTTCAGGATGCGGTGGGTCATGTCGCGCTCGCCCGAGGAGGTGGCGAGCTGCGGGCACGAGCCGCAGCTCTCGCAGAAGCGGGCGCACGCGCCGCTGTAATGGCAGCCGCCGGTGAACGGATTCATGTCGTGGAAGGTCCAGACCACCGGCACGCGCGCGGCCAGGCGCGGGAGCGTGCGGTAGTCGAGGAGGTCCGCGACCCAGTGCATGTTGACGACGTCGCACTCGGGCAGCTGTGACACGAGCCGCCAGCCGGTCAGCGTCCACTCGGGCGAGAAATACGCGCCCGCCCGACTGATCGGCGGCCGGTGCCAGCGGCGGCCGAAGCGGAAAAAGGCCCGGCCGAGCGCCGACGGTGCAGGAGTGAAGGGATTGTATTCGACGATGTCCGCGTCCGGCACGGTGCCGAAGCGCTGCGCGACGAGCATGCGCGAGCGCACGCCGGCACCGCCAAGGGCGCGATGCAGCCGGTGCGCCGCGAGGGCGGCGCCGCCGCGAACGTCGGTGGTGGAAATCTGCGTGACGCGATAGCCGTGCGCGCAGCCGGCCGTCTCGAGCCGGGTCGCCGGGGTAAGGTCGTCGGTCACCGGCGACGGCGAGAGAGAAAGCGGAGCGAGCAGGCTCATGACCGGCCCTCCACGACGTTGGCGGTTTCGAGCAGATCCGGCGTGGGCGGCACCGAGTGGCCGGGCATCGAGCGGAAGACTCGGACGATTTCCGTGATATTGCCGAAAATGAGGAATGGCAGGAATCCCAGCGCCATCCCGAGCACCACGCCTTCTCGGCCGTGGGGGCCGACGAGCACGAACATCAGCACCGTGCTCGCGAGGGTGCTGATCACCGCGTAGAACGTCAGCCGGCGCACCTCGGACATGCCCGCGAGCAGGTAGCCGAACGGCTGCTCGAGGAAGATGAGCGCGTTCCAGAGGAAGAGCAGCCAGACCAGCGCGGACGACGGCAGGTCGGCATGCGCGCCGACCCAGAGCGAGAGGATCGGATGCGCGAACGCGGCGCCGAGCGCCATGGGCAGCAGCGTCAGGCCGAACGTGGCACCGAGGGACCAGCGCAGGGTGCGCCGGATCCAGCCGTAATCCCCGCGTACCTTCGCGTCGGAGTACGCCGGCCAGAGCGGCAGCATGAATGCGTTCTGGATCACCGCGAAGAGGTTGAACAGCCGCTGTGCCAGATTGTACGGCGTGACGGCCGCGGCGCCCATCGAGGTCGAGATCACGATCTGCGGGAGCGACATCATCAGGATGAGCTGCACCTGCTGGATGCCAAAGTAGGCCCCGAGTCCGAGCAGTTCGCGCAGCACCGGGCCGCGGCAGCGCGGGCGCTCCCACTCCAGCCAGCCGAGCTGGCGGAGCTGCACCGTGAGCAGCACCGCGTTGGCGAACAGCACGGGCAGCAGCGTCGACGCGATGATGCCCGGCAGGCTCCAGTGCTCGTGCGCCGCGATGATGATGCCGCCGAGCGCGCCGAGTCCGCCGGCGGCCTGCGCGAGATTGTGCATCCAGCCCTGCTGGCGGCTGTAGGCCAGGCGCTGCGCGAGGCCGATGGGGAAGTTGAGGCAGAAGAGGAAGAGCGTCACCGCCACGGCACGGCGGGCTTCGGCCTGCACCACCGGATCGACGAGATTGAAGAGCGCGGTGAAATCGATCGTGCGCACGACCACGGCGGCGATCGCGGCCAGGATCAGCCCGAGCCCGGCAAAAAACACCAGCGTGGTGCGCCAGAGCTCGCGCGCCTGCTCGCCGTCGCCCGCGGCGAAGGCCTCGGCCAGCTTGTTCTGCGCGCCTTGCCCGATGCCGAAGTCGGCGAACGTGATCATGAATCCGATCCCGGTCAGCGTCATCCAGAGGCCGAACGCCTCCGATCCGAGCACGCCCATCGCGATCGGCACCTGGAACAACTGACAGGAAATGCCGACGACGCGCGCGGCGACGGAGGTCGCGAAGAAAAGTCCGACCGCGCGGGATCGACCCGAGAGTCGGCGCAGCCTCGCCGGCAGGAAGGAGAAAAGCAGGTTCATCGTTGAGCGGGGAAAG
Organism: uncultured Opitutaceae bacterium; assembly: GCA_937902865.1. Classification (GTDB taxonomy): domain Bacteria; phylum Verrucomicrobiota; class Verrucomicrobiia; order Opitutales; family Opitutaceae; genus CAIUWA01. The sequence goes on along the minus strand of CALFNJ010000471.1, from coordinate 2,894 downwards.
GAGGACGCGCGTCCACGTTGAGTTCGGGTAGGAGCAGGAGGAGTCCGCAGGCGACCGCGATGTACACGCGGTGCGCACCAGAGAAGGGGCTGAAGAGCAGGTTCCAGAACGCCGACAGCAGCACCAGCACCGCAACCGGGGTCAGGCGGTGCCAGGCCGAGACGAACGTGATCCGCCCCAGCCCCTGGAGCAGCGCCACGCCGAAGAGAATGAAGAAGGCGCCGCCGAAGAGCCCGCCCTCGGCGAGCGCCACGAGCAGCTGCGAATGCAACGCCATCGTGTCGGTCTCGCGGTTCGGATCCGCGAAGCCCCCCACCCGCGCCTGTTTCGCCGCGATGTGGCGGATGATCATGAAATTCTCGTAGACGTTGGAGTTGCTGAACCACGAGCCGTGGCCAATGAACGGCGACTCCTCCACCGCCTCGAACGCCGCCTCGACCATCGCCGAGCGCTCGATGTCCGAGCGCGTCGCGCGCTCCCGGCCATCCTGCGTTCGCTGATACACCGCGAATACCCCCGCCGCGGCGACCGCGAAGATCAGCGGCGCCAGCCAGAGGCGGGACCGCGGCGGGAGCAGCTTGAGAAACAGCAGCACGCCGGCCACCGCGCAGACACCACCGAAGCTGCGGTAATCGAAGCGGAAATGCAGGTAGCCCATGCCGAACGCCGCGAGCACCGCGGCGACGGGGCCGGTCAACGGCACGGTGAGGAACACCAGCATCGTCAGCGGCGCCCCGACGCCGAATTTCCACATGTCGCCGAACATCGGCCCGAAGAGCGCGACGCTGGCGAGGTCGCCGAGGCACTGTCCGACGAGGAAGATCACGAAATTCCGCCGCGAACGACCGAAGAGGTAGGCCACGGCGAGGATGTCGATCGCGAGGAAAATCATCCGTGCCCAGCCGCGGGCCATGTCGTGCGGCGCGCTGTGGCGGTAAAGATCGGAGGCGACGTAGGCGATGAGCCCGACGAGCTGCGCCGCGAGCATCGTCCAGAGCAGCCGGCTCCGCAGCAGCGGACCCGGCCAGGCGCGGTTGAAGATGACACACAGCAGCGCCCAGCCCGCGACCAGCATCAGGACGATCTCGCCCACCGGCATCTCGCCGACGACGGAAACGGTGAAGGTCGTCAGCGCCCCGGCGAAAAACGACATCAGCGCCGAGACCGAAATGCCGCGCGTCGGCGCCTCCGCCGCCGGGTACACCCGCGGGACGGACAGCGGAAGTTCGGCCGGATTCGAGGCGGAGAGCGCCATGATTCGCGCGGATTGATTTTCCTGATTCGTTTAGGCCTTCACCGCGGCCGGGAAGGGAATGGTATTGAGCGGAGCGCGGGTCTCGGACGCGGTTTCCTCCGCGGCGGGAGCGAGGTCGCGGAAAATCGCGACCATCTTCTCGCCCGACACCTTCCACGACAGCCGCTCCGCGCCCTCCCGGGCCGAGCGAAGCGCCAGTTCGCGGTAGCGCAGCGGGTCGGCCATGATCTCGCGGATGTACGCGGCGTACTCGGCGCCGCGCGCTTCGAGCGGAAAGAGCTGGCCGTTGACGTTCTCGATCACGACCGAGTTCAGGCCGCCGACGTTCGTCGCCAGGCACGGCACGCCGAAGGCGCTGGCCTCCGCGTAAACGATGCCGAAGGCCTCCGCCCGCGAGGGCATGATGAAGAAATGGCTGCGCTCGAAGAGCTCACGCAGCCGCTGGCTGTCGGCGGCGTTGTCCTTGCCGAGGAAGGGAATGATTTCGACCGACGCCGGCAGCGCGTCGTGGCCCGACGGCGGATGACAGCCCACCACCGTGAGATGCGCCGGCGTGCCGGCGGCGTTCAGCGCCTCGACCGTCTCGACGGCCACGTCAGCGCCCTTGCGCTTCCAGTCGACGCCCACGAGCAGCAGATGCAGCGGCGACTCCGGCCGATGCTGCACGGCCGCGGCGACCTCGGTCACCGCCGGCGGCGGATCGAAATTGCCGCCGAACGGAACGACATGGAGCTTGCTGGGGTGGACGCCGTAGTGGTTGCGCGCGGTGCGCGCGGCCCACTCGGAGCAGTAGACGCCGGCGGCGCAGCGGCGCAGCGCCTGGCGCTCGATCTCGTCGCCCGCGGCGAGACTCGGCGGCGCGACGTCCGCGAAGGAATCGTAGAAGCCGAGAATCCCGGCGAAGCAGGCGTCCGTCCAGAACACCATCGGCACTTCGGTCCGCAGGTACGCCAATGGCCACGTGCTGGGGCTGAACACGATGTCGACGGAAAGCGCCGCGAGCTGGCGCTCGTACTGGCGGGCGTGGCGCTGCAACTGGGCCGGATCGCAGTTGCGCAAGTATCGCTTGCCGCGGAGCCAGCGCCAGTAGAGGAAACGCGCCCACCGCTGGGTCTGATGATCCTCCTCGGGACGCAGGACGATCGTCTCCACGCCGGCGCTTTCGAGCGAGCGGCGCATGAAGTAAGGGAGGCCCGACCACGATTTCGGGTCGTCCGGATCGAGATAACGGTTGGCGAGAAAAGCGATGCGCATGGTGATGAAAATAGAAACGGGGGATGTGCTCTCGGGGTTTTTTGGCTCACCAGAAGCCACGAAGAACCCGCAGGACGGAAATGCGGACGCGCGCGGAAGGATGCCTTTCTTCGTGCCCGTCGTGGCTTCGGGTGAGCTCGGTCGATTCCCGACAGGCTCAGCCGGCGTTCTTCTGCCGCAGGCAGGTCATCGCCATGATCTGGAAGTCGAGCAGCGGGTTCCAGTTCTCGATGAAGTAGAGATCGCAGCGGATGCGTTCATTCAGGTCGGTGTCGCCGAGAAAACCGTTGACCTGGGCCCAGCCGGTGATGCCGGGCTTGATGCTGTGGCGGGCGGTGTAGTGGGAGATCTCCTCCTTGAAGACATCGATCAGCTCCGGCCGCTC
>CALFNJ010000470.1 GCA_937902865.1 uncultured Opitutaceae bacterium | reverse complement strand
GACACTCGTGCCCTACACGACGCGCGGTCGATCGAGGTGTGCGCTGATCGCGCCTATTCGGCGGTTTGGCTTTCTTCCGCCCACCGGGCGGCGGCGACGGACTGCCTGCAGCGCTTCGGCATCGCAGCCGCGACGACGGATTAGTCGCTGCGCTTCCCGCCCTGATCCCGCCGCATCGAGGCGGGATCGGCGGCGGTGACAGAAGCGATTTTGCTCACAAAAACGCCGACGAGCCGCCTACAGTGGCGGGATGCATCCGAGTCGAAACCGTTGCCGGCCGTGATTTAGCGAGGTCATCGGGTGACTAAAAGCTTTCCAGGCCCGGCCGGATCTCACGGTCCCTCATGGGGGCGCTCCGTTTGGGCGGGTCTCCTTTGTCTCGGGATCATCGTCGTTTTCCAGAGTCCCCGCTGGTGGCTGATCGTCCACGAAACGCCCGGGACCTTCGAATGGGACCGCGCCTTGTCCTACCTCCGCCAATGCGCCGCCCCGCTTCGCACCGATATCGAGGCGGCCATGCGCTGGCGGTTCCTCCCCCAGGCCATCGTCTATCTCTTGGGCGACAGCCGCGCGCTCGCGCTGGCGTTTCCCTGGCTGGGAGCCTGGGCCTTTCTCGCCTACCTGTATCACCAGGGAGCGACGGAAACTGGCAGTCGTCGCATCGGCTGGGAACTCGCGCTGCTGCTCGGCTGCTCCGCGCCGATCTTCGTTTCGACCGGATGGCTGGGCGTCAACGACGCGTGGATTTTCCTCGGCCTCTGCTACCTCTCGTTCGGCCGCCGCCGGTGGCTGCACGTCCTTTGCTGCCTGGCCTGTCCGTTGATCGACGAGCGTTTCGTTTTCGGCCTTCCGCTCGCGTTCTACGTGCGCGCCATCGCGCGCTCTGAAACCGGGACCTTCGGAACCTGCGTCACCTATCTCCTGCGCACCGTCAGCCTCGCCGTTCTCCCTTTTCTGCTCACCCGGCTGCTCTTCGCTCACGCTCGCGGCGGCGGCGATGCGGACCGCGCCTTTCTGCTCAGCTCGATTCGCACCGCCCATGTCTATCTCTGGATGGCGCCCATGGCGCTCTGGATGGCGTGGAGAATGGCGTTCGTTCCCGCCGCGGAGGTTTTCGTCCGCCTCACGAAAGACCGGCCCGCCCTTGGCGCCCTCGGCGGCGCCGCTGCCCTCCTGCCCGTCATGGTTGGATTCCTGCTCGCCTCCGACACGATGCGAACCGCCGCCGTCCTCGCCCCCTTCGTGGTCTGGAGCGCCGTGCAATGGGGCAAGGATCCCGACAAGGCTCGCTTCCTGCGCTGGCTGGCGGCCGCCAACCTGATCCTGCCGGCGGCACAGGTCAGCTATACGACAATCGTCCCGATCAATTCCCTGCCGGTGGAGCTCTGGCACTTGCTTCACCATTGAGCTGAGCCGACGTGTTCCGGCAGGACCTTTAACCGGTCCTCGAGGTGGGGCGCGTTATCCCTCACGCGCCGAAAATCGTTATCCGCGGACCAAGTCCGACTGAGCCGAACGGCGCGTGAGGGATAACGCGTCCCACGCTAAATCATCTCAGCGCCCCGTCACTCGGATCACCACCCGCTGATAGCGCGTGAGTGCAGGACTGCCGGAGTCGGTGACTTCGCAGATCAGGTGGAATTCGTCGCCGGGATGGGCGTTGGCCGGGATTTTGATCATGGCCTTCGCGGTGTTCACGTCGGGCAGCGCGGGACCGGCGTAGGTGCCGGCATCGGCGTAGTTCCACCAGCGGAAGCTCAAGGTGTCGCCGTCAGGGTCCGTCGTGGCAGTGGCGTCGAGCGTGATTTCCTCGCCGGGACGGGCGGTCTGATCCAGGGGGGTGTGGGTGAGGCGGACGACCGGATGGTGGTTCGCGTGGGCGAAATCCTGCACGCACCAGTCGGCGCGGGCGGCGAAGTCGTTCTGTACCGCGTCCAGCCAGCGCCAGAGCGGTTTGAAATAATTCGTGCGGAGCTCGCGTTCGCGCGGGTCCGTCACGTTCTCCAGTTTCTTCGACCAGCTGTTGCCAAAATGCCAGCGACCCTCGGGGTGGCGGTACGAGGCGTCGGGCGGCACGTCCATCCAGACATTGGCCCGCACCTTTTCGTAACGGCCGCCCCACCCGCCCCAGCCGGGCGACTCCGTGCTGCGCAGGCCGTTCGGAATCGCGTGCAGGAACGAGGGCGTGTCGCCCTCCGCCTGGAACGCGCCGTTCTTGGCTTCGTAAGCGGCGCACAGCGGCCCGTGTCCGTTCAGGATGTGCTGCCCCATCCAGTCGGCCTCGAAATACCGCTTGGTCGCCTCGGGCAGCACCTTCGGCCAGATATAGGCCATGCAATCGAACTGGTCGGCGATGATCGTGGGAATGTTGAACGACTCCCAGTTCGGACGGATATAGCTCTGGTACGTCTCGTCCTGCTCCCAGATCATGAAGAGCCGGAGCTTCGCCGCGACTTCCTTCATCTTCTCCGGGTGGTCCTCCTGGACGATCCGGAGCGCGCGGGCGATCGTGTTGCAGCCGCCCCAGGCCTGGAGCCAGATCGGCCGCGGATTGCGGCTGTCGAGCAGCACGTCCGCGATGAACTTCGCGCCGTCGGTGCGCACCGTGTCCTCGCCCACCGCGCTGATGTTGCCCACCCGCCACTTGCTCAGCAGGTATTCCGGCGTGGGATAACCGGGATCGTGCTTCACGAGGTTGCCGTACACCTGGGCGTACAGTCCGATATAGTCCTTCACCCACGACGGCGGATGAAACGCATTCCAGCCCTTCCCGCCTTCCCAGTGAAACTGCGAGCTGGTGTTCACGATCCCCTCCACCTCGAACTCGTTCGACGTCAGCAGAAATCGAATCATCGAGCAGCGGTCGTCCGCCTCGCCGTCCGTCGTGATGATCACCCGCGGCTTCGGCTCCGCCAGTTGTTCCGCCGCGCGACCTGCCTTCACGCCGATCGCGACCGTCGCCAAGCCGGCCACGAGAAACAGCCACCACCAACCGCGCCTCGGAGTGCTCATAAACTTAAGGTAATTTTCCGGGAAAATCAGAGACCTGAACGGACCGGCTCTCGCGAAAATCAAACCGCAGCCGTTTCGGCGCGAGTCCGTTGTGCGCAGATCACTGTGACCGTCACATGACTTTCTCCGGCGGTTCCCCAGGTGGGGCGCGTTATCCCTAACGCGCCGAAACCGTTATCCGCGTACCAAGTCCGACTGACCCGAACGGCGCGTTAGGGATAACGCGCCCCACCCACTGAGGCTTCGCGCTCGCGGATCGCCGAAATCCGGTCTCCGCGCCTCCGCGCCTCTGCGCGAGACTTCCGTTCCTGATTTCCTGAGTTCCAGATCAACCGTCCGCTCAGCGCTTCTCGCTTCCTCTCACCTCGACTCCTGGCTGCCCGACATGGATTCGAACCATGACTAGGCGAGTCAAAGTCGCCTGTGCTACCATTACACCATCAGGCAGTGAGTGAGGTGCTCGTGAGAAGCAGCGAGCACGTTGCGCGGCGCAGGAAGACCGTCAAGTCAGGAGACTGAAGGATTCAATCCACGATCTATTCGATCCGTTTCACCACATAGGCACAGAGACACAGAGAATACGGAGCGCCTTTCTCCTCCGTGTCTCTGTGCCTCTGTGGTGAAACGACCGATTCCGACTATTCGTCGTCTGACGCGCCGCCGCCGCCGGAGGCGGTGATGTCCTCGGGCTTGATCTTGTCGACGTTGAAGCGCTCCACCTTGCCGCGGATCGTCTTGATCAGCTCCTCCAGCTCCGGCGGCTCGGACATGAAACGCAGCGGGTTCGAGCGGCCCACGACGAAGGTCTTCAGGTACGGGCTCACGAATCCCTTCGCCTTCAGCTTCTGCACGACCTCCGCGACTTTCTGGTCGAGTTCGAGCAGCATCGTGGCGTGGCGCTCGTGCGTCTTGAGCGACTTCGCAATCGGCTCCGTCGAAAAATCCGACAGCCGCCGCACAAAGGAATGATAAATCGCCCCGCTGAAGCGCGCGTTCTGCTCGTAGCAGAGGCCGAGCGTGATGAACGCCGCCTCCTCGAAGTAATAGCCGAATTCCTTCTCCGGCTTGTCCGCCCGGTCCTCGAGCAGATTCCGGAAGATGCGGATCACCTCGAGCGACTTGTCCTTGAGGTTGTGCGCCTTCTCCGTGTTCAGCGCCAAAATCTGCCACGCGACTTCGCGCTTCGGCACCACCAGCACGGTGATCGCCTTCGCGCCCAGCCGCCGCATCGCCGCCAGGCGGTGGCCGCCGTTCGGAGTCCAGAAGCCGCCCGTCGGCGCCGTGATCGCGATGATCGGGTCGAGGAAGAGCCCGGTGCGGTCGATCACGTCCGCCAGGCGCTTGTGATGAGAATCCGATACATCGCGCTGAAACGGCGTCGGCTCGACCTGGTCCACCGGCAGCACTGCCAGCAGGAGCGGATTCCCGCCGAGTGGATCGCGGTACTGTCCCGTCACGACTCCGCCCGCCTGCTCGATCGCCGTTTTCACCGCCAGCGCCTCGCCCGTCAACTCGGGCAGCAGCGTCTCACTCGCGACTGAGCCGCGGGTATTCGCCTTGGCTTTCCGGGGCCGCTTCTTCGGCGGCAAACGCTTCAAAGTGCTTTTGGGCATGGCGGAAAAAGCAAACGTTCAACGTTCAACGTTCAACATTCAACGTCCAACGTCCAACGTTCATCGACAATCCCAGCGCGGGCTTTCCGAGGTGCTGAGTTGAGCGTTGAACGTTGGACGTTGAATGTTGGACGTTGAGTATTGTCCCTTATTTCGGCGCTTCGGGCAGGGCAAACGCCACATACACCCCGCCCGCCCGGCCGCGGAATTGCGCGCCGTTGTCCTGTCCGCCCGTCGCGATGATGACGTACTGCCGGCCGTTCACCATGTAGGTGGAAGGCGTTGCGAGGCCCGCGAAGGGCAGGTCGGCGGACCAGAGTTCCTGGCCGTTCCGCTTGTCGAAGGCGCGGATCTTCTTGTCGAACACCGTCGCCGCGATGAACACCAGGCCGCCGTCGGTCACGAGCGGGCCGCCGTAGTTCAGCGTGCCGGTGTTGCCCATGCCCTTTTCCTTCAGCTCGGGATAGTAGCCGAGCGGGATCTTCCACAGGTACTGGCCGGTGTTCATGTCGATCGCGTTGAGCGTGCCCCAGGGCGGCGTGATCGGGGGATAGCCGTCCGGGTCGTTGAAAAAGCCCTTGCTCGACTTGTAGCGGGTACCGTCGGGACCGCCGCCAATCGCCGGCACGGTGGACGCGGTCACCACGCCCGACTTGCTCGCGGCCGCCGCCTGCGCCGGCAGCGTCATCGCATAGCGGCTGAGGGTGCGCAGTTGCGCGTCGGTGAGATCGGGCATCGGCGGCATGCGGCCCTTGCCCTGGTGCACCGCGTCGAGGATTCGCTGCTCGGTCAGCGTCGCGCCCATCGCGATGAGGCTCGGAATCTCCGGCGGCACGCCGGCGCCCGCGACGCCGTGGCAGGCCAGGCAGCGCTGCTGGTAGAGCTGTTCGCCCGCGCTGTTCGCGCGCTGCGGGAGCACGAGGCCGATGAAGCGCGGCGTCTCGTTGGCGTTCACGTAGAGGACACCGGTGGTCGGATCGGCCGCCGGGCCGCCCCACTCGCCGCCGCCGTTCGCGCCGGGGAGCGCAACCCGGAGCTGGTTCACGAGCGGGGGCACAAACTGGCCGCCGGAACCGCCCGCGTAGCTGCGGAACTTCTGCACCGCCCACGCGTGCACCTCGGGAGTGCGGTTCGTCAGCATGTCTTCCGTCACGCCCAGGCGCATGAACGGCGCCGGCAGCTGCGGGATCGGCTGCGTCGGTGAGGTTACTTCGCCCGGCACATCGCTCTTGGGAAACGGCGTCTCCTTGATCGGGAAAAGCGGGCGGCCGGTCGTGCGGTCGAAGAGAAACACGAAGCCGGACTTGGTCGTCTGCGCGATCGCGTCGACGCGTTTGCCCTCGCTGTTGACGGTCAGCAGCACCGGCGGCGCGGGAAAGTCGAAGTCCCAGATGTCGTGATGCACCGACTGAAAGTGCCAGATGCGCTTGCCGGTGTTCGCGTCCAGCGCGAGCAGGGTGTCGGAGAAGAGATTGTCCCCCACCCGCTCGCCGCCGTACCAGTCCGGCACCGCCGAGCCGGTCGGCACGTACACGATCCCGCGCACGGGATCGACGACCATGCCGCACCAGTTGTTAGCCGCGCCCGCCGTCTTCCACGCATCCTTCGGCCAGGTCTCGTAGCCGAACTCGCCCGGATGCGGGATGGTGTGGAAGATCCAGCGCATCGCGCCGGTGCGCACGTCGTAGGCACGGATGTCGCCCGGGGGCGACGGGAAATCCTCCGGCTCGCGACCGCCGACGACGATCATGTCCTTATAGATCACGCCGGGGCTGCTCATCGTCACCGACTGCTTCTGGAAGTCGCGGCCGAGATCCTTGCGCAGATCGATCCGGCCGTTCTCGCCGAAGCTCGCGATCGGCTTTCCGTCGGCGAGGTTGAGCGCATAGAGGAAATTGTTCACGCCCGTGAAAATCCGGCGGTCATTGCCCTCCGCCCAGTAGGTCACGCTCCGCACCGGTCCCTCGCCGGGCACGCCGGAGTCGAATTTCCAGAGGAGCTTTCCCGTGACCGCGTCGAGCGCCACGACCTTGCGCGTCGGAGTGACGGCATAGACGATGCCGTCAATGATCAGCGGATTCGTCTCCAGCCCGCCGAACTCGCCCGTGTCGAAGCGCCAGGCTTCCTTCAACCCCGTGACGTTCTCCCGGTTGATCTGCGCCAGCGGCGAATAGTGGTCGCCGTTGGTGTTGCCGTTGTACACCGGCCAGTCATGCGACGTGGCCGGAGCATCCGCCGCGCGCAGCGGGAGGGCGGCCAAACCGAGGCTGCAGGCAGCAAGACAGGCGACTTTCCGGAAGGAAGAAGACGGGGGTAACATGAGTTGTTGGCTAACGAAGGTTCCGTAGCGAGTCGAGGCCGTGCGGAAAAGTTAGGAAG
>CALFNJ010000469.1 GCA_937902865.1 uncultured Opitutaceae bacterium | reverse complement strand
GGCGCCGACGGCGGCGGCCTCGAACAGCGCGGTCTGGGCCTTCAGTTCGGCATTTTCGATGCGCTTGGAAATCTCGACTTCCTGCTCGCGGGTCAGCAGCGGGTCCTGGCCCATCTGCTTGAGGTACATGCGAACCGGGTCGTCGAGGATGTCGTGCTGGGAGGACCGGCTTTCCTCCTCCTCGGCCTCTTCCATCCGCTGCTTGTAATCGTCGACCTGGTCGGGCTCGAGGATCTCGATCTCGAGGTTTTGTAAAATGGAAAGGACGTTATCGATCTCCTCCTGGTTCTCGACCGACTCGGGCAGCGCCTCGTTGATGTCGTCGAACGTGAGATAGCCCTGCTCCTTGGAGAGGCGGATCAGCTGGCGGATCTTCTCGTTGATGCCACCCGCGACTCCTTCGGCTCCAGGAGCTCCGACTTCGCCGGAAACGGACGGAACGTTCTTGAGGGCAGCCTCGACGGCTTCGGATTGGGCGGATGAGGCGGCGGGCTTGGCTTTGCGCGGCATGGAGGTGGGAGGCGGAGGAAAAAGTTCAGGCAGCTGTCACCAAGACGAACGGTTGGCGCAGTTGTTTCTGCAATTCGGTGCGTTCTTTTAAGAGTGAAATTGGGTCAGACTTACTGTCCGCATGGTGGTTGGCTAAATCAAGTTCTATTTGCCGCAGGCGGGTGTCGAGCGCCCGGTTGCGCAGCCGCCGCAGGCCTTCGCAGGCGTTTTTCGCCGGATCGTCGACGGCCGGAGCCTCGAACAGCAGGGAGGCGACCAGCGTGCGTTCCTCGCTGGTTTCCAGCAGCGACTCGAGATTGTCCTTTCCGGGCCAGGTATCCTGCTCGAACTCACTGAGAAACCGGTTGAGCAGCAAGCCGGCGACATGGTTGGAATCGATCCAGTCATGCGCCAGCGCGCCGCTGAGCGGACGCCCGAGATGCTCAAAGTGCAGGCAGAGCATAAGCAGATGATGCTCAGGCGTGTGGGTGGCATTGGCCGAAGGGGGGGCGGTAACGGGCGTGACCCCTTCGCCCGGCTGCCGGGCCCGCGCCGCCGCCCGGGCTTGGTCATGCTGCTGCTGACGCTGTTGCTGGGTGGAAAAATCCTTCTGCAGGGCCGCGACGGGGAGCCGCAGGTAGGCGGCGATTTCCCCGATGAAACCGGCCCGGGCGACCTCCGATTCGGCGGAGCCGACGATTTCGTGCAGCTGCCGGGCCGCGCCGGCCTTCTGCTCCGGCGTGGCGGCATCGGGATTCGGCAAAATGGCGCGGCAGGCGAAGGCCATCGCTCCGAGCGCGCCGCGACGCACCTCGTCGTAGGCGGCGAGGCCGCGTTCGAGGAACAGCAGGTCGGGATCGACTTTTTCCGAGCCGGCCAAAGTGAGAAACCGCACTTCCAGGCCGGCCTTGAGCGCCATCGGCAGGAAGCGCAATGCGGCTTTCTGACCGGCGCTGTCGCTATCAAAGAAGCACTCCACCTGCGTGTGGTAGCGACGCAGCAGCACGAGCTGCGATTCGGTGATCGACGTGCCTTGGGGCGCGATGGCCGTCTTCAGGCCGACGGACCAGCAGCGCAGCGCGTCGAGCTGGCCTTCCACCAGGACAAAGGGCCGGCCGTCGCCGACCGCGGTGCGGGCCCGGTCGAGGTTGAAGAGCAGGTTGCCCTTGGTGAAAATGGGCGTCTCGGGCGAGTTGACGTATTTCGCCTCGCGCGCGGGATCGTCCGCCGGCGTCAGGTCGGTCTGGCGCGCGGTGAACGCCACGACGCGGCCCTGGTGGTCGCGGATCGGGATCATCAGCCGTCCGCGGAAGCGCGGCTTGAGCGAGCCGGCGGTGACCGGACCGTTGTCGTCGCGGGTGAAGAACAGACCGCAACGGCGCAGGGCCTCGTCGGAAAACTTCCGCTTGAGCAACGCGGCGCCGAGGCCGCTGCCGTGTTCGTCGGCCACGCCGATCTTGAACTCGTCGGCGAGCTCCGGGGCAAAGCGGCGCTTGTCCCGCCAGTAGACGCGCATGAACTCGCCCGCGGCGTCCTTCGCCTTGAACGCCTGGTGGAAATGCTCCGCCGCCACGTCGTGGAGGTCGTAGATCTCCTGCCGCAGCGAGCGCTGCTCGCGGCTGGGGCCGCCCGAGCCCTCCTCGTATTCGATCACGATCCCGAAGCGCTGGCCGATGGCCTCGATCGCCTCGGTGAAGCTGAGCTGCTCGGTGTCCCGCACGAAATTGATCACGTCCCCGGATTTGCCGCAGCCGAAGCACTTGTAGTAGCCCTTGTCCGTATTGACGTGGAACGAGGGGGTTTTCTCGTTGTGAAACGGGCAGAGGCCCTTCAGCTGCGAACTGCCTGCCTTGCGCAGCGTCACGACCCGGGAAACCACGTCCGCGATGTTCACGCGCGACTTCAGGTCGAGCACACAGGTGGGTTTGATGGCGGGCATGAAGGACGGGCGAGGAGCGGATCGATGCCCCTCCATAATACGGGGGAAAAAGGCGACACGATGCCCGCGGCGAAGAATGCACTTTCCCCCCGGACCGCCCCCTGTCAAGTTTCGCGGCTCTCCGGCGAAACATTCGCCGGTTTTGGGCGACTTATCTATGATGCGTTTTTCCCTGATCCCGGTCCTGCTCCTCGCTTTCGCCGCCGCCGGCTCGCTGGCGGGGTCTGAAATGCCGGCCGTGATGAAGCAGCCCTCCGCCGTGCCGGCGCCGCCGCCGCCGAAGGACATCGTCTGGGAGGCCCGCCTGCAGAACTTCGACACGCCGATCTACGAGCGCGAGGTGGAGAAGCTCATCACGCAGTTTGAATCCGCGACCGGCCGCCGCCTGGTTCCGGGGCCCAAGGGCAAGGTCGGCCTGAAAATCTACACCGACTCCGGCCCGGGCGTGTCCACGCCGAAGCCGCTCGTCCATGCCGTCATCACCGCACTCGAGCATCGCGGCTTCGCGACGCAGAACATCTTTCTCGTCGGACTGAACCAACTGCGTCTGCGCATGACCGGCTACCTGCCGTCGCTCGCGACCGGCCAGACGGAGTTCAAGG
>CALFNJ010000468.1 GCA_937902865.1 uncultured Opitutaceae bacterium | reverse complement strand
ACAAGCCCGCCGCGCTGCCGATCGGCCACGCCGAAGTGCTGCGCGACGGTTCGAACATCATGATCTGGGCGCTGGGGCCGATGGTCGCCGACGCGCTCAAGATCGCCGCGCGGCTGTCCGTCGAAGAGAATCTCTCCGTCGGCGTGGTGAACGCGCGCTTCGTCAAGCCGCTCGACCGCACCTTGCTGCTCAGCCATGCGGCCTGCATTCCGCTGCTCGTCACGATGGAGGATCACGTCCTCGCCGGCGGCTTCGGCAGCGCGGTGCTCGAAGCGCTGCAGGAGGCCGACTGCCCCGCCGCGGTGGAGCGCATCGGCTGGCCCGATCGTTTCGTCGAACACGGCAACAGCGTCGAACAGCTCCGCGGCACGTGCGGCCTGTCCGCCGACGAACTTTACCGCCGGGTCCTCGAACGCTGGCGCAATCTCAGCGCGCAGCAGGTCGAAGCAGACGCCTAGCACGCCTGCGGCGCGTCGCAGGCGACCGGGGACGGGAGACAGACACCCCAGCGTGGCATGATTCAGCCTGATCATGGCAACATCATGCGCGCGTAGGAGCAGCCGTGAGACGGCGGTTCTCGGCGGCTCGAACATGGGGACGCGACCTCCCGGTCGCGTTCGGCGACCGCAAGGTCGCCGTTCCGATAGGAGGTGGGGCGCGTTATCCCTAACGCGCCGTAACCGTTATCCGCGTTTCGAGTCTGCTGAACCGAACCGGCGCGTTAGGGATAACGCGCCCCACCCTCTCAAACCGTTCCCCAGCCTCGCCAAAAAAAACGCCGCCGTCAGACGACGACGGCGGCGGAAAAAACGAGGGACGATGCTTGGAGCGAACCTCTTACTTCACCGGCCCGATCCGCTCAGTGCCGATCGCGAGGTCGTCATAGTAGATGTCGAAATCCGCCTTCGCGCTGCCGAAGGAGCGGAAGCCGAGCGCGAACTCGGCGAAATTGCCGACCAGCCCGGCGCTCGTGCCGTCCTTGGGGTCCACTTCCTTGAGCGGGTCTTCCTTCGGATTATTGCTCAGGACGAATGCCTTCTCCTTCGCGAGTTCGCCGTCGATCCAGACCGTGGTCTTGTCCGGGTTGTCGTTGAACTCCCACTCGAGCAGGAACCATTTGCCGACCGGATACGGGCCGCCGCGCGCCATCGTCTCCTGGGATTGCATGCCCGGAGCGTGCCGCTGGTAGGACAGGAAGATGTTCTTGCCGCCCGAGACGCCGACCTCGAGGTAGTTTGACGTCGGAAATCCCGCGGTTCCGCCGGTGATGAGCACGCCATGGCTCCCCGGCATGTTGGGGCTGATGTACATGTAGACGCGGCCGAAATTGTGCTGCTTCAGGGCATCCGGCAGATGACTGGCAATCGCGAAACCGTAGGGACGGCCCACCATCGGATAATGCACCTTCAGCGCGGACTTGCCGTGGGCAACCTGCTCCTGCTGCACCGTGACCTCGGCATTCGCGGCGGTTTTCGTCTGCCAGACCTTGGCGTCGAGCGAGCCGGATTCGAAATCTTCCGTGAACAGCGGCTTGCCCTGCGCCAGGAGCGCAGGCGCGGCCGCGGCGAGGAGCCCCAGCGTGGCGGCAAAAGCCAGACCGCGCTTGGCAGCAGACAGGGACGAGGATGGGAGGGTCATCATGATTTTAGGGGGTGGAGGTGGGTGTAGGGATAGAGGGACGCACCGACACCGAATCGGTTGCGGGGAGAAAGAAAGAAGGAAGAGGAGGAAGTAAAAAGGAAGAAAGCCGACCCGCTGACGATCCAAACCGCTCGAATGTAGGGGCGTTCCTTGCGGACGCCCGTTCGCGCCGCCCAACCGGCGAGGTCCATCTCACACCAAAACCAAGGCAGACCAAACCAGGTAGGGCGAGGCGTCCCCGCCGAGCCGCGGCTCACCGGGACGGTTCGCCCTACCCCTGATCTCCGACCGCGATCTTTCGTTCGCTCGACCTCTACCGGGCGTCTCAAGGGACGCCCCTACATTCGGAGCCGCCTTCAGCGGATTTTGCGCAGCAAAATCCGCTGCAGGAGGATGAATCCCAGCAGGAGCAATCCCACCACGATGCGCGCCCAGGCCGGACTCAGGCGGCCGTCGAACAGCAGGGCCGATTGGATCGTGCCGAAGATCAGGATGCCGAAAAGCGTGCCGAGCATGTGCCCTCGCCCGCCGGACAGCAGCGTGCCGCCGATCACCACGACCGCGATCGCATCGAGCTCGAGCCCGAGGCCCTGGCTGGGGTTGCCCGAACCCGAATAGATCACCGCCGCCAGGCCCGCCGCCGCCGCACTGGCGCCGCTCAGCGTGTACACGCCGATCTTCGTCAGTCCCACGGGCAATCCCATCAGCAAGGCCGAATGCTCGTTGCCGCCGAGCGCAAGCAGGTTGCGCCCGAAACGCGTGTGATGCGCCACGACATAGCCGGCGATCAGGGCGGCGAAAAGAATGAGCGCCGTGGTCGGCAGGCGCACGCTGCCGACCTCGAGTCCGTAACCCGAGAGCGTGACAAACAGCGGATGCGTGATCTCGGTCGACTCCGTGCTGATCCACCACGCGCCGCCGCGGGCGAGAAACATCCCGGCCAGCGTGACAAGAAACGGCGGCTGCTTGAACACGTGGATGAGCGTTCCCATGAACGCGCCGAGCGCCGCGCCCAGCGCCAGGGCGGCCAGGCCCGCCACCGCGGGATGCACGCCGTGCTTCTGCACGAGGGTCGCGGTGAAAATCGAAGTGAAGCCGACCACCGCACCGACCGACAGATCGATGCCGCCGGAAAAGATCACCAGCGTCATTCCCACCGCGATGATGCCCGTGACCGCCGTGTCGGTGAACAGGTTCACGAAGACGCGCGTCGAAAAGAAGCCGTCGTACATCATCCCCGCCGCGGCAAACAGCGTGATAAAAATCGCCGCCGTGACGACCAGCGGGAGATGCCTGCGCGTCGCGGGACTCATGCGGGCTTCCTCCACAATCCGCCGAGCCAGCCGCGGGCCTGGTCCGACTGCAGCAGGCAGACCGCGATGATGAGCAACGCCTTGGGCACCGGCGCGACCGCCGGCGGCACGCCGAGATTGTACATCGTCACAGTCAGCGTCTGCAGCAGCAGCGCGCCGACGTACGAGCCCAGCAGCGAGAAACGTCCACCGGTGAGGGCCGTGCCGCCGACCACGACGGCGAAAATCGCATCGAGCTCCATGTTGACGCCCGACGTCAGCGGATCGGCCGCGCGGATGTTCGACGCCGCGAGCAGTCCGGCGGCCCCCGCGCAGAGGCCGCTCGCCACGTACGCGAGGGTCTTCACCCGTCCCACGGCCAGGCCCGCGAAACGGCTCGCGGTTTCGTTGTCGCCCGCCGCCTCGACAAAGAGCCCCGCCGCAGAACGCCGTAGAAGCGCCTGCGCCGCCACATAAATCACGGCCACCAGCACGGCGGCGAACGGCAAGCCAAGGATGAAGCCGTTGCCGAGCGCATCAAAGCCCGGTCGCTTGATCACCACGACGTTGCCGTCGGTCACGAGCTGCGCCACGCCGCGGGCCGCGACCATGAGGATGAGCGTCGCGACGATCGGCTGCACGCGCAGCCACGCCACCAGCAGGCCGTTCACCAGGCCCGCCGCCGCCGTCGCCAGGAGCGCCCCGCCAACGGCCAGCACGAACGGATTGGCTTCGTGCGACAGCAGCACCGCCGCCACCGCGCCGCCCACGGCCATCAGCGAGCCCACGGAAAGATCCACGCCGCCCACGGCGATGACGAGGGTCATGCCCAGCGCGACGAGCATGCAGCGCGAGCCCTGGTTCAGGATGTCGATCAGCGAACCGTAGAGATGGCCATCCGCGACCGTGACCGTGAGAAAAGCCAGGCTCCGGTCGTGCGCCACATTCGCCAGAATCAGGAGAATGATTCCCGCCAGTGGCCAGACCACCGGAGAGCGCCAGAAGGAAGGAGCGTGCACGGAGGAGGCGCTCATAGGAGCGAGGATGGCCTTCTCTTTTTTCCGGAAAGGTGGAGCGCGTTGTCCCTAACGCGCTGGAACGTCGGCTCACCTCTAGATCCTGACGGAGCCGAACAACGCGTTAGGGACAACGCGTTCCACCTT
>CALFNJ010000467.1 GCA_937902865.1 uncultured Opitutaceae bacterium | reverse complement strand
CGATGCCGGCGGCAACGATGTTCTTCGCGACATAACGCGCGGCGTAGGCGGCCGAACGGTCGACCTTGGACGGATCCTTGCCCGAGAACGCGCCGCCGCCGTGGCGGGCCCAGCCGCCGTAGGTGTCGACGATGATCTTGCGGCCGGTGAGGCCGGAATCGCCCTGCGGGCCGCCGATGACGAAACGGCCGGTCGGGTTGATCAGGTACTCGGTCTTCTTCGTCAGCAAGCGGGCCGGGAGGACCTTCTTGATGACGTTTTCAATCAGATACTTTTCGATCGTCGCGTGCGCGACGTCGGCGGTGTGCTGGGTCGAGATGACGACATTCACCACTTCCACCGGCTTGCCGTCCTCATAGCGGACGGAGACCTGCGACTTCGCGTCGGGACGGAGCCAGTCGACCTTGCCGCTCTTGCGGACCTTCGTCAGCACGCGACCCAGTCGGTGCGCGAACATGATCGGCGTCGGCATCAGCTCCGGCGTCTCGTTGCAGGCATAACCGAACATGATGCCCTGGTCACCCGCGCCCTGCTCCGCGGTCTTCTTGCCCTTGGCTTTCTTGGCGTCCACGCCCTGGGAGATGTCGGCGGACTGCGCGGTCAGGAGATTATTGATGAAAACGGTGTCAGCGTGAAACACGTCGTCGTCATTCGTGTAGCCGATCTCGCGGATCGCATTGCGAATCACCTGGCCGAGATTGATGGCCTCCTCGATCGGCTTGGACTTACCCGTCTTCTTGTCCTGGAGCTTCGGAATCGTGATCTCGCCGCCGACCACCACGACATTGGACTTCACGAACGTCTCGCACGCCACACGGCTCGTGCGATCAACCGCCAGGCAGGCATCGAGCACGCTGTCGGAAATGAGGTCCGCCACCTTGTCAGGATGGCCTTCGCCCACGGATTCAGAGGAGAAAACGAATGATTTAGACATAGGAATGAGAACCCCGATGCAAACCGCGCCCCTTACTCTGGCAAGTTAAATATCAACGTATGCGGATTCAATGATGCGAGCGAGCGACGCCATTAGCGTAGGTCCGTGGGCGTGCGGCACGGATGTCGAAAAAGGAATTCAGCGGTTCTGCAGCTCCGTCCACCGTTTCGGCGTCGCTTCACGGATCGCGCCGGTTTCACGACCATGATTTCTGCTGGCCGTCATCCGGAAATTCCTAAAGCGTGGAAAACATCTTCATGCCCGATACCCCTGTCATTGATCCCGAGGCCATCGCGAACCTTCGTTCCCTCAACCCCGGCGACAACGACGAGTTTCTCGGTGAGATCGTGAACATTTTCCTCGCGGACACCCCACTCCGCATCACCGAGCTGGAGCAGAGCCTGACCGTGAGCGACGTCCCGAAGTTCGCCCGGGCGGCCCACAGCATCAAAGGCAGCTCGGCGAATCTCGGAGCGATGGCCCTGCGGGCGGTGGCTGAAAAGCTCGAACACCAATCCCGCAAGGAAGGTCTCGGCGGAGTCGTTCCTCTCATCGGAGATCTCAAGGCGCAGTTCGACCTCGCCCGCGCGGAACTTGAGAAGCTGCTCGCGGCGAAATAATTCGGCGCCCGCGCGCGGCGCGGATTGCGCTGACGGCTGAGTTGGCCGCAAAAAGGCGCGAGCTACGCAAAAAGCACTGCGTTCCTCTTTGCGGGTTCCTGGCCTTGGGCGGCCCTCCGACCGCTGCCGACGCTCCGATTACTTCTCCAGAAAATAGCCGCGCTGTTTTTCGGAAATCGGCAGGCCGGCGCGCTCCATGACTTTGAGCAGGTCCTCCCAGATGAGACGCTTCGAGCGATTGGTCGGATTACGGAGGATGTAGCTCGGGTGATAGGTGACCATGAGCGGCTTCTCCGCGAACTCGCGCCAGCGTCCCCTCACCTCGCCCAAGGCGCGAAACGTTCCGAAACCCAGCAGACCCTGCGCTGCCGTCGAGCCCAGCGCGACGAGCAGCGACGGATTCACGACTTCGATCTGCGCTTTCAGAAACGGCAGGCAGTAAGCCATTTCCTGCTCGGTGGGAGGACGGTTGCCGAACTGCACGCTTCCGCTGCCCGGAATCTCGGGGCGCCAGTTCATGATGTTGCCGATATAGACGTCCTTTCGCTCCAGGCCCATGCCGCTGATCATGCGAGTCAGCAGCTGACCCGCGGGACCGACAAACGGCTCGCCCTGGACCTCCTCTTCCGCTCCGGGCGCTTCGCCGACGAACATGATCTGGGCGTCGATGTTACCCACTCCGAAAACCACCTGCTTGCCGGGGCGCACATGCGCGCGACAGACCTCATCGTTCAACACACGCTCGCGCAACGCCGCCCAGCGCGCCGCCTTTTCGCCCGCCGGAAGCACGACCGTGGGCGGAGGCGGAATGGTCGCGTCAACCTTGGGTGCGGCCGGAGCAGCCGCCGGACGACCCGGCGGACGATAAGCCGGAACCGCCGCGGGAGTCTCCACTGCCGCCGTCCGCCTTTCCTCGGCGGATGGCGCGGCGCCCGCCCCCTCTGACGAGGCAGCCGCGACCGCCCGGCGCAGCGCGCCCAGGCTCGCCTCCGAGACCGGCACGGACTTGACGCCGGCCGCCTTGAGTCGCTTGAGCTCCGCGGTGAGGGCTGTGAGAGCGGTGCGCATGAAAAAATTCGGGTCAGCCTTGGTGAGCCTGCAGCAATTTCTCCACGTGCTTGCCGAGCAGATCGAATTCGAGGTTCACCATTTCACCGGTCTTCTTCTCCGCCAGATTGGTGACCGTCAAGGTATGCGGAATGATCCAGACCGCGAAGGCGTCATTCGCGACCTCCGCCACCGTCAGGGAAATGCCGTCCACTGCGATGCTGCCCTTCCGCACCAGATAGCGGGCAAAATCCGCCGGGATCCGGATGCGGAGATAATGATCCTTCCCGCGCGACTCAAACACGTCCACCGCGCCCATCGTATCGATATGACCGGTCACGAAATGGCCACCGATCTTGCCGCCGAACCGCAGGCTCCGCTCGAGATTCACGGCCGCACCTGGCCGCAGCGCGGCGAAATTGGTGAGGCGTCGGGTCTCCTCCAGCACGTCGAACGAAAGCTGACTACCTTCGCGGCGGGCGAGCGTGAGGCAGCAGCCGTTGACTGCGATGCTGTCTCCCAGCTCGGCATCACTGCCCACGAGCTCCGCCGCGATCACGAGCCTCCATCCTTCGGCGGCCGGCTCGAAAACCACCACGCGGCCTTTTTCCTCAACTAGTCCGGTGAACATGATCGTTATTTCAGTTTAACCCGCAGCACGGCCGTCTCACCCCCGCGACTGGCGAGAATGACGAAGTCGGCGCGGTCTTTATCCGCCTCGATCGCCGCGAGCTTGGCTACCGCGTCGTCGCAGGTCTTCACCTCGGTGCCGTCGATTTCCTTGATCCAGTCGTCACCGTGCAGGCCGGCGATCGCCACCGGGCTGTTCGGCTTCACGAAATGCGCGATCACTCCCGTCGCTTCGGAACTCTTCACGCGCAGCGCGACCGCATCACCATACACCAGTTCACGGATCGTAAGCCCGAGCCGGTCGAAATATTTCCGGCCCGCTTCCCGGATCAGCTTCGGTTCGTCGCCGAGCGTGACCTTGATGTCGTGATGCTCGGTGCCCCGCAGCACCGAGACGAGCAGCGTGTCTCCCGGCATGTGCTTGGCGAGCTCCCGTTCGACATAACCCGCCACAACGCTGCTGGGCTTGAGCCGCGGCAGCGGATGACCGTCCAGCGCCAGGATGATGTCATGATCCTTGATCCCGGCCCGTTCCGCCGGGCTGCCCTCGAGCACCTCGCTCACGCCCACTGCGCCCTGGGCGTCCAGCTTCAGGAACTGCGCCACCTCGGGATCGAGCGGCTCGAGGCCATAGGTGCCGAGCCAGGCCAGCGGGCGGCCGTTCACGTTTTTCGGAATGCGCCCAATATAAGGCAGGACTTCCTCGGCCAGGGGAAACACGCTGCTCTCCTCCAGATTGATGAGCACGATCGGTGTCGCGCCGCGATCCGAGCGGGAAAACTGCAGGTAGCTCTGCTCGAAGAAGCTCACCGCCAGCCCGAGGAACGAGCCGGAGGTCACCACCTTGCGGACGGCGAACTGGTCG
>CALFNJ010000466.1 GCA_937902865.1 uncultured Opitutaceae bacterium | reverse complement strand
GTTCCGCTTGCGCGCTCGCAGGTCGCCCCCCGAGCGGCGTTGAGCTTCTGGCTGTTACGAAAACACATCCCGTCGCCGCTGCTGAATACGCGGCACGCTACGGCCTTCGGGCGGTGGGCGAAAATCGAGTGCAGGAGGGTGTGGAAAAGCGGGCCCAGGGAAGCGCCGCCATTGCCTGGGAACTGATCGGGCACCTGCAATCGAACAAGGCAAAGCTCGCCGTCCAGCATTTCGACCGGATTCAGAGCGTCGACAGCGTGAAGCTGATCGGACATCTCGATCGCGCGGCGGCGGACCTCGGCAAGTCGCTTCCGATCCTCCTGCAAATCAATGCCGGACGAGATCCCGCCAAACACGGCGCCGAACCGGCGGACGCAGCGCGGCTGCTCGAAGCCGCCCTCGGCGGCAAAAATCTCCGTGTCGACGGACTCATGACCATCGCGCCGCTCTCTTCGGATCCGGCGGTCGCCCAACGGACCTTTTTCAGTCTGCGGGAGTTGCGCGATCAACTCGCGGCCCAGTTTTCCACGCCTCTTCGGGAGCTTTCCATGGGAATGAGTGGCGACCTCACCGATGCGATCGCCGCGGGAAGTACCCTCGTGCGCGTGGGAACCGCGCTCTTCGGTTCGCGCGAGTGAAAGTCGCGTTCGCGTGAGGTGCGTTTGATTTTGGCTTCGCGAAAAACTCCGAAGAAAAAATCTCCCGCGTTCCTCGGTTTCCGGATTGCCAGCTGGGTGCAACACCTTCTTCGCTCATGCTCGTGCCACCGGAAAGACTCAGTGAAGGAATGCAGGATGCCCTTCTGAGTCTCCTCGACGACCCCAGCGGCCATGTGCGCAAGGCATTGCTCGCGCATTTCATCCAGCAGGGTCCCGCCGCGCTCCAATTTCTGCAGGAGATCTCTCGCGGTCCGAATCGGATTATCGCCTGGCACGCGCGTTGGTTTCTTGAGGAGCTCCGCTTCGCCGATCCGGTGGCGGAATTTCGCGGTTTCATCCGCTCGCTCAACTACGAGCTCGAGACAGGAGCGCTGCTGCTGAGCCGCACGGTTTCCCCTGATCTCGACGTCGCCGGCTGCTGCCGTGCGCTCGACGAGTTGGCCGACCGCTGCCGCGAGCTTATCGTCGAGCCGAGTTCGGCGCGGGAAAAATGCCGCGTGCTCAACCGCGTCCTCTTTCACGAGGGAGGATTCCACGGCAACGTCGAGCACTACACCGATCCGCGCAACAGCTTCATTGATCAGGTGCTCGCACGACGCACCGGCATCCCGATTTCCCTCAGCGTGATTTACCTGCTGGTGGCGGAGCGGGTCGGCCTCAGCCTCGAGCCGGTCGGCCTGCCGGGACATTTTGTGGTGGGGTGCTACCTCGATGGCGCGCCCTTCTTTGTCGATACCTTCGACGGCGGCGTCTTCCGCACCACCGACGAGATTTTTTCCGCCCTGCGGGCCAATCATATCGTCCCGAAGGTCACCGATCTGGCCCCCACTCCCGTGCGCGAGGTCCTGTGCCGCAGCTGCCGGAATCTTGTGAACCACTACCAGGCCGCCGGCAACGAGGCGCACGCCCGGCTGTTCGCGGGATTCGTCGAGGAGTTCGAGGCGACCTACACGCGGCACGCTCAGTCGTGAAAAGAAGTCGCGTCCGGGCAACCGTTCCGCGTTGCCTAGCGACCGACGCATGAGCTCCGCGCGCCCTGTTCCCACTCTCCGCGATTTGGAATCGTGGTCCTTTGCCGGCACCGCTCTGGCGGTGTTCGGTCATCCCATCGGACATTCACTGAGCCCTCCGATGCACAACGCCGCCCTGGCGGAGTTGGCCCGGGCGGATGCCCGTTTCGCAAGCTGGGAATATTTCCGGTTCGAGGTCCATCCGGATGATCTTCCTCGCGCCCTCGAATTGGCGCACGCACGTGGTTTTCACGGCATCAACCTGACGGTCCCGCACAAGGTCATCGCCGTCGCCCATGTCCGCGAGATCGATCCTTCCGCCCGTCCGGTCGGCGCGGTCAACACGCTGCTCCGTACCGCGGGGAACTGGCAGGGTTTCAATACCGATGGCTATGGTCTGAACGCCGCCGTCCAGGAAACCCTCGGCCGGCAGCTCAGCGGCGCTCATGTCATTCTCCTCGGTGCCGGCGGCGCGGCTCGCGGCGCGGCGGTGGAGTGTCTCGCGCGCCGGTGCGCTTCGCTGTGGATCGCCAACCGCACCCGCCAGAATCTCGATGCACTCCTCGATCAGCTGCGGCCTTTTGCCTCCGGCATTCCCGTTCACGGTTTCGCACCTGACGCGCCGCCGCCGCAACTGCCTTCCGGCGCTCTCGTGATCAACGCCACCAGCGCGGGCCTCCGTCCCGCGGATCCGCTGCCGATCGACCTCGGCATGCTGCCGGCTCCCGCCGCGGTGTTCGACATGATCTACAATCCCGCCCGGACCTCCCTGCTTCAGCAGGCACAGAGCCGCCGTATTCCCTGTTCCAACGGCCTCGCGATGCTCGTCCACCAGGGGGCGAAATCGCTGGAAATCTGGAGCGGCGTCCCTGCCACCCGGACTTCGCCCGCCATGCAAATCGCGGCCCGTGCGGCGCTCGGCGCCTAGGACGATGCTTGCACGCGGCAAATTCGTTGGCGAACGTCGGACGGCCTCACGGCCTGCTTCCGCATGAATTTTTCCGCCCTGCACGAAGTCGCGGTCGCGTTTCCCTGGTTCTTCCCGTTGGTCGCGTTCGTCTTCGGCGCCTGCATCGGTAGCTTCCTCAATGTCTGCATCTACCGGATTCCGGCGGAACAATCGGTGGTCCATCCCGGTTCTCATTGCGCCTGCGGACAAGCGATCGCCTGGCACGATAAC
>CALFNJ010000465.1 GCA_937902865.1 uncultured Opitutaceae bacterium | reverse complement strand
GTGGTGCTTTTACCGCGGCGATCGCGCGTGGGCGTTGCTTCGCCACGCAGTTCCACCCGGAGAAAAGCCAGGCGAAGGGCCTGCAGATCTACCGTAATTTCGCGGCGGTCGCTGGAGCGGAAAAAGCGGTGGCCCGCTGAGGGTTTGCCGGTCTCCAGGTGGCCGTCGACCTCCGGGCGACGGAATTGGATGCCGCGAAATCGGAACCGCCGCCCGGAGGTCGACGGCCACCTTGGCTACAGGCCGGCAAGCGCCGGAAAGCAGGGCAGGGCCGATCCGGTTGGCCGCGAAAAGGCGCAGAATTCGCAAAAAGGATCGGCAGCGGATCGGTTTTGCGAGTTCCGCGCCTTTTCGCGGCCAATCTCCGGCTGGTCGCTGAACCTTCGGAATTTCACCACAGAGATGCCAAGGTTGGTCGCCGTTTTTGGCATTTGAAAACTGGGCTTTGAGATTTTTTCCGGAAACGTGATTTCTCCGGAAACGGAGCGGACAGTTTCGCTAAACCGTGGCGGTACCGGCCTTATTTTTGCGCAAAAGTTAACTTCTCCCGAGTCTTGGCTTTGCAAGAACGCCGGATTTGTCTTCGCTCTCATCATGGGCAACGCTTCGCTGAAACTTGACGACAAGGAATACCCCCTCCCGGTCATCACGGGAACCGAGGGTGAAAAGGCTATCGATACGCGCCGTCTGAGGGCTGAGACGGGCTACATCGCCTACGATCAAGGTTACGGCAACACAGGGTCTTGCGAGAGTTCGATCACCTATCTCGACGGCGACAACGGCATCCTCCGCCACCGCGGCTATCCGATCGATCAGCTCGCCCAGCACAGCGATTTCGTCGAGACGGCCTACCTGATCATCTACGGCAACCTGCCCAACGCCACCCAGCGGAAGGAGTTCGGTCTTTTGCTGCGGAAGCACGCGGCGATCGAGACGCAGATGCAGAAGATCTTCGAGGGCTTCCCGAAGGACGCCCCGCCGATGGCGATGCTGTCCTCGATCGTCGGTTCCCTCGCGGCCCATTATCCGGACCTGGCGACCAACGACTTCGAGAAGGATCTGAAGAACTTCGACCTCGCTGCCGCGATCGCGATCTCGAAGGTCCGGACGATCGGTGCGATGCTTTACCGCTATCAGAGCGGATTGCCTTACGTGTTTCCGAAGCAGGACCTGCCGTTCTGCGAGAACTTCCTGCACATGATGTTCTCGGAGCCGTACAAGGATCATGTGGCGGTTCCCGAGGTGGCGAAGGCGCTCAACCTCCTCCTTCTCCTCCACGCCGATCACGAGCAGAACTGCTCCACGTCGACCGTGCGCATGGTCGGCTCCAGCGCCGCGAATCTGTTCACCTCGATCTCGGCGGGCATCAGTGCTCTGTCCGGCCCGCTTCATGGCGGCGCGAACACGGCGGTCATGCACATGCTGCAGTCGATCCACGACGAGGGCGACGACGGCACGCGCTTCATCGCCGCCGCCAAGTCTGGCAACAAGAGCAACCGCCTCATGGGCTTCGGCCACGCGGTCTACAAGAACTTCGACCCGCGCGCCAAGATCATCGGCAAGGCCTGCGACGACGTGCTGAACAAGCTCGGCATCAAGGACCCGCTTCTCGCCATCGCGAAGAACCTCGAGCAGGCCGCGCTCAAGGACGACTACTTCCTCTCGCGGAAACTCTATCCGAACGTCGATTTCTACTCCGGCATCATCATGCGGGCGATCGGCATTCCGATGAACATGTTCACGGTCATCTTCGCCATCGGTCGCACGCCCGGCCAGATCGCCAACTGGAAGGAGCTCGCCTCCAATCCCAAGGGCCGCATCTACCGTCCCCGGCAGATCTACGTCGGCCCGGTGAAGCGCGACTACGTGCCGATGGCACAGCGAACCTGATTCGGCCGGGGCTGTCTGAGGGCTTTATGAAAAAGCCCTCCATTCTTCTGTCCCTGGTCGCCCTTTCGGCCGGGCTCCTGCTGGCCGGCTGCGACACGTTCGCCTCGCGCGCCAAGGAGAAATCCGAAACTTACAATTCCCTGCCGGCGCATACCCAGGAGCGCCTGCAGCGGGGAACCATCAATCCCGGTGACACCGAGGACATGGTGTACATCGCCCTCGGTGATCCCGACGAAAAACGCGATGTCACGACCGCCGATACCACGCGCACGACTTGGATCTATCGCACCTACTGGCAGCAGTACGAGGGCAGCGCCTGGGTTGGCTGGCACCGGGTGATCGTCGCGACACCGCGTGGCTATGCGATCTTCCACGAGCCGATCACCCAGAGCGTCTATCGGACGCATGTCGACGAAGTCATCCGCGTGACCTTCGCCAACGGCAAGGTGACGACCGTCGAACAAAGCAAACGGAACTGAGCGCACACGGGTGGGCGCAACGTTCAACGTCCAACATTCAACGTTGAACGTTCAAGGATTCGAGCCGGCAGACCGGTTCGGCGAAGTCGCAAAAATATGAAGGATGATCGCGTCCGATCTCTGCGCCTCCGCGCCTCTGTGCGAGACGGCTTGAGGATCGCTGCCGTTGCCCGGCGTTGAACGTTCAACGTTGAGCGTTGCGATCACCCGGCGCCGCGCCGGGTTATCCTTTCTTTTCTTCGGGTGCGTGGAAGATGTCGTCCAGCGTCAGTCCGGTCAGCGTTTTCAGCCCGGCGAGCAGTCGCCAGAAGACCAGCATCATTGCGATCATGCTCGGTACGACGATCACCGGCCAGCTCAGCACGTGCATGCGGCCGAGCTCGGCGTTGAACTCCGGCGTGCCGGGCGGGCTTTTCAGCAGGTGACGGGCGAGCAGGAAGTTAAGCACTGCGCTCACGACGAACGCGGCGCCGAGCCAGAGGCTGGTGCGGAGCATGAGCTGGTCGAAGGCCTCCCGCTGGCCACGCTCGGCCAGGGCGGCATCCACGCGCGCGACGTCGACGATCTGCTCGTTGAAGAACAGTTCCCGGACGAGCGGGTTCTTCGCCCGCACGGTGGCGATTACGGTCACGCCGATCACCAGCGGCAGCGCGCCATCCTTGATCGCGAACCAGAAACCTCCGGCTTGGCCGACGAGGAGGCCGCCCGAGAGCAGGATGCTGACGATGCCGATGACGGAGACGAAGTTGGTCTTCCGGCGCCGGATGAAATCATAGACGCCGTAGCTCAGGGGAAACGACAGGGCGACGAGTCCGCCCCACAGCGGGCCGAGCCGGTTGTCGCGGCTGAGCTGCATAAAGGCGTAGGTCGGCAACGCGAGGTTGCAGACGAGATTGAGCAGCAGGTTTTCCTGTTTCGGCTTGGCGGACGGCACGCGCAAAAGTGAAGAGGGAAGCGTCCGCGCCCGGAAGCAGATTTCCGCGCGGGCCGCATTTTCCTCATTTCCCGTTCCAGCGATTTGTGCCACGTTTCGCCTCCCATGATTCTCCTCGGCGTCAACATCGACCACTGCGCGACCGTGCGACAAGCGCGCTACCGCCAGGCGGCGACGACTTCGGGCGGTCCGATCGAGCCGGATCCGGTGACGTTCGCGCTGCTGGCGGAACGGGCCGGCGCCGACGGGATCACGGTCCACCTGCGCGAGGATCGGCGTCATATCCAGGAGCGCGATGTCTGGCGTCTGCGGGAGTCGATCGCCACGCGGCTCAATCTCGAGATGGCCTGTACTCCGGCGATGACCGAGTTTGCGCTCAAGCTGAAGCCCGACTCCGTTTGCCTCGTGCCGGAGAGCCGGGAGGAAATCACGACCGAAGGCGGCCTCGACGTCGTCAAGCATCGCGATCGGGTCCAGGCCTGCGTCGAGGCGATGAACGCCGCCAAGATCGCCACCAGTCTCTTCATCGATCCCGACGCCCCGCAGATCGAGCTCGGCGCCCAGCTGGGCGCACCCTGGATCGAGCTGCATACCGGCGCGTACGCCAACGCCCGTGAAAATGCCCCGCGCGCCGCCGAGTTCGTGCGACTGCAGTCGGGCGCCCGGCTCGGCACGCAGTGCGGCCTCGTCGTCAACGCCGGCCATGGCATCAATTACGTCAACATCGCCGAGGTCCGCACGCTGCCCGGCCTGCACGAGCTGAACATCGGGCACAGCATCGTCAGCCGCGCGCTGTTCACCGGCGTCGAGGAGGCCGTCCGCGAGATGAGGGCGCGGATGAACGCATGAATCTGTCGCTTCCGCCCGGCGGCGTGCTCGTCGGTCTCGGCTGCGACCTGATCGAGGTTCAGCGCATCCGCGAAGTGCTCGAGCGGCATGGCGACCGGTTTCTCGACCGCGTCTTCACCGACGAGGAGCGCGCGTACTGCTTCAGCATGGCTCATCCGCACAAGCACCTGGCAGCGCGGTGGGCGGCGAAGGAGGCGATCTCCAAATGCTTCACGACCGGCATCGGCGCGGAGCTCGGCTGGAAATCCGCCTCGGTCTATCATGGCTCCCGCCAGGAGCCGCTCGTGCGCCTCGATGAAAAGGGCCTGGCGCTGCTCCAGCGGGTCAACGCCTCGCATGTGTTCGTGAGTCTTTCCCACACCGAAGCTTCCGCCATGGCGGTGGCGGCGGTCGTGCGCGCCTGAGGCTCGCAGACGAAACGGAGAGGAAACGCCCATGGACGAGCTGGACCCGGATGATGTGCCGCCCCCGCCTCCGCCGGGCCGCCTTTCGATGATCCCGTCGTGGGTCATGCTCGGCTTTGTGCTCGGCGCGGTGTTTGTCTGGGCCTTTCAGCGCCAGTCGTCCCCGACGTCGAAACCTCCCGCAATCGCCGCCCGGCCGGCCGCCGCTGCCGAGCCGGCGCCGCATCCGATCGTGCTCGGTCCGCCGCGGCTCACTGCGATCGAAGCGGTGTTCGAGGAGTGGGGGCATTACGCCGTCTGGGACGACGACACGACCGAGGTGGCGCTGTGGAACGGCGAGGCGAAGGCGTTCACGGATTACTTCGAGGTCTTCCGTGCGAACGATCGTTTCTATTTCCGTTCCATTCCGCGGCTGACCCGCCCGCTGATGACGCGTGGCATCAAGGAAAACTCTCCGCTCCAGTTCACCGAAACGGCGGCCCAGCACGAGGAGTGGATGCGCCAGGTCCGGGAGGAAAATGTGCGCGCCTTCACCGGGGCGGCGCGTGAGACCTTCAATCCCTCCCATGACAGCGTGTCGAATCCGCCGACGCCCCGGCCGCGGGTGGGACCGAGCGACGGCCGCCCATGAATCCGCCGCCTGCCAGCGATCCCGTGCTTTCCTGCGACGAAACGCGTCGGCTGGAAAAGGGCCTGTTTGCCGGTGACGAGACGAAGGAGTGGTCCGCGATGCGGCGCGCCGGGCAAGCCGTGGCGGCCGCGGTGATCGAAGACTTCCGGGAGATTGGCGGCTTTCCTCCGCAGGCCCGTGTGCTGGTGCTCGCCGGCAAAGGCCACAACGGCGGCGACGCCCTGCTCGCGGCGCAGACGTTGCTGGAAAAATTCCCCGACGCCGCTGTGGATGTGATTTTCGCGCTCGGTGAACGCACGCTGCGTCCGCTGGCGTTTCGCGCCTACCGCGACTTGGCGCACGCCGTCCGGGAGCGCTTGACGGTGCGCGCCGTGAACGATTTGTCGGCGAGCTACGATCTGTGTCTCGACGGCGTTTTCGGTTTTCAGTTTCGGTCGCCAGTTGACGCAGTCGTCGCGCGTTTGTTGGCGCGCGTGAACGCGCTCCCGATCCGCCTGCGTGCGGCGGTAGATTTGCCCAGCGGCCTGGGCGAAGGCGCCAAGGCGGGAAGTCCGGACATGTTTCGCGCGGACTTCACCTATGCGACCGGCGTGGTGAAGACGCCGGTGGTCGACTCCTCCTATGCGGAGGTTGTCGGTCGTCTGCGTTATCTGGATCTTGGATTTTTCGAGGAGGAACCGGCCGAGGCGCGCCTGCGTGTGCTTACGCCCAAGGTGCTCGCGCCGCTCGCCGCGCTGAGATCGCCGACCTCTGACAAACGCGACTACGGGCATGTCTTCATCCTCGGAGGTTCGAGGAATTTTCCCGGCGCGATCCTGATGAGCGTGCAGGCGGCGCTGCGCAGCGGGGCGGGTTTGACCACGGCTTTTGTGCCCGAGTCGCTCGTGCCGGTGTTCGCCGCGCAGGCGCCGGAAGCGATGTGGGTCGGCTGGCCCGAGACGCCCGACGGAGGCCTGGCGCTGGAGGGCCGGCACCTGCTGCAGGAACGCCTGTCACGCGCGTCGGCTCTCGTGCTGGGTCCTGGAATGGGGAAGGAACCCGAGACCCTCGCGCTGGCGAAGGACGTGGTGCAGTCTGCTTCGATTCCGTTGCTGCTGGACGCGGATGCCTTGCAGCCCGACATCGTGCGCGCCGGAAAGGCGCCGCGGGTGCTGACGCCGCATCGGGGCGAATTCATGCGCATCCTGGCGGGCGGAGATTTCCGGGAATTTCAGAAAGCGAGTGACGCGGTGGTCGTGCTCAAGGGGCGGCTGACGGGTATCACGCAGCAGGAGCGCGGCTATTACAGTCCTTACGGCGGTCCCGTGCTCGCCCGTGGCGGCAGCGGCGATTGTCTCGCCGGGATCATTGGCACGCAGCTGGCGCGGACGCCGGACGATCCGCTGGGCGCCGCCTGCCGCGGCACCGTCTGGCACGGTCGCGCCGCCGATCTTCTCGCCCGCGCGCATGGCCAAGTGGCGGTGCGGACCACGCAGCTAC
>CALFNJ010000464.1 GCA_937902865.1 uncultured Opitutaceae bacterium | reverse complement strand
GAAGGGCGGGGCCGAAATTTTCCACGAAGCCTTCGCTGGTCCGCAGCGTGAACGTCCGGGTCAGCTGCCGCGGGTCGAGTTTTCCGACGGGACGCAGCACTGCGGAGCCGTCGTGCACGAGGTGGCGGACCCGCTCCCGCAATTCGGCGGCACGCGGCGTCGAGACGAGTCCGCGTCCGGCCCGGACCAGCAGCGGGTCGCCCGTCGCCGCGCGCAGCCGCGCCAGCGCCCGGCTCATGGCGGAAGGACTGAGGCGCAGACGCTGGGCGGCGCGGGCGACGCTGCCCTCCGCGAGCAGCACATCCAGGGTCGCCAGAAGATTGAGATCAGGTCGGGCCATGGCGGCGAAGGCCGACACGATGTGGCGTTCCATGCACGAATAAAGTGCAAACGCTGCGTCTTCCGCCATCCCACGACGGCGTTATACTCCCGCCATGTCGAAGATGATGACAAGCGAAGCGCCGGCCGCAGCCATTCCGGCGGCGATGGAATCAGAATCCGTGGCCTCCACGCGCGGAGCGCTCGCCGGCCTTGCGCTCGCCATGCTGCTGTCGTCTCTCGGCACCAGCATCGCGAACGTGGCCCTGCCCACGCTGGCGGAGGTGCTGGGCGCGACGTTCCAGCAGATCCAATGGGTCGTCCTCGCGTACCT
The DNA here is from genome assembly GCA_937902865.1 of uncultured Opitutaceae bacterium. Taxonomy (GTDB): domain Bacteria; phylum Verrucomicrobiota; class Verrucomicrobiia; order Opitutales; family Opitutaceae; genus CAIUWA01. The sequence goes on along the minus strand of CALFNJ010000464.1, from coordinate 6,025 downwards.
GCTTGCGGTGACCTCGCTGATCGTCGGCGTCGGCCGGCTGGGCGATCTCGTGGGCCGCCGTCGGTTGTTCCTGGCGGGGATCGTCCTGTTCACGACGGCCTCGGCGTGGTCGGGAGCTGTTTCCACCCTGGGGTGGCTGGTGATGGCGCGCGCGCTGCAAGGCCTCGGGGCCGCGGCCATGATGGCGCTGTCCATGGCGTTCGTCGGGGAAATCGTGCCGAAGACGCGCACGGGCCGGGCGATGGGTCTGCTCGGAACCACGTCCGCCATCGGCACGGCGTTGGGACCTTCGCTGGGCGGCCTGTTGATCGCCCAAGTGGGCTGGCGGGCGATTTTCCTGAGCAATGTCCCGTTGGGAATCTTCGCATTCCTGCTCGCGCGCCGCCATCTGCCGGCGGATGCCCGCCCGGCTCCGACTGGACGTGCGAGCTTCGATGGGCTCGGCACGCTGCTGATGGCGTTTGCCTTGGCGACCTATGCGCTGGCGATGACGAGTGCGCGAGGCGGCCGGTTTGGTTCACTCAACCTGGTTTTGCTGACGATCGCCGGCGGCCTGGTCGGTGCGTTCGCGTGGATCGAAGCGAGGGTGCGATTTCCCCTGATCCGCCTGGCGGTATTCCGGGAGGCTCATTTGCGGACGGGCTTCATCACAACGGGACTCGTTTCGACGGTGTTGATGACGACGCTGACCGTCGGGCCATTCTATCTTTCCCGAGGACTCGGGCTCGGAGCGGGCACGGTCGGAGTTGTGCTGTCGATTGGTCCGCTGGTGGCCGCCGTGATGGGCCTGCCGGCGGGGCAGATGGTCGACCGGCTCGGGGCTGGACGTGTCGGTGGGATCGGACTCGCCGCCATCGCGACCGGGACGCTGACGCTTGCCCTGTTCGGAGCGCCGGGCGTGACGCACTATGTGGTGCCGATCGTCACGATCACCTTCGGCTACGCATTGTTTCAGACCGCCAACAACACGGCGGTGCTGCGGGATGTGCCTTCGGATCAGCGCGGGGTGATCTCCGGAATGCTGAACCTGTCGCGCAATCTCGGCCTGATCACCGGGACGTCCGTGATGGGAGCGGTCTTCGCGTTTGCGGCAAAGACGAGGGACGTTGCCACCGCAGCGCCCGAAGCGGTGGCCGTCGGCATGCGCGTCACCTTTGGGGTGGCGGCGGTCCTGATTGGGATCGCGCCCTCCCTGGCCGCCGGAGCGCGCCCGGGAAATTCAGAAGCCAGAAAGCCATGACCACTTTCTCGCTTCTGAATAAAGCATCTCCGTGTTCGACCTCTGCGTCTCAGCGCCTCTGTGCGAAACCGACCGGAATGAATCATCTGGTTCATGGCTTCCTGGCTTCCGAATTCACCCGGATCGAGGGTCGATTCCCATTTTCCTGATTTCCACCTCCCAAATTTAGCCTTGTCCGCTCCGGGCGCTCTCCGCTCTGATTTGCACCGCCTCGGCAATGGATTCTGCCGACCCCGCTTCCCGGGGGAACCGCCCGACGCAAGTTGGTGCTGATGACTCCTACTGCGAATCAACGCACTAGGAATCATCATGTCTTCAAATCTCTGGAAGTTTCTGAATTTCCGCGATCACGCGGGCAACCTGCGCCAGCTCCTGCTTTGGACGCTGCTCGTGATCCCGGTGGGCCTGCTCTCCGGCTCGGCGAGCGCGCTGTTTCTCTGGTCGCTCGACCGGGTGACGGAGCTCCACTGGCGCTACGGCTGGCTGCTTTTCCTGCTGCCGGTCGCGGGCATTGTGCTGGGCTGGGTTTACCACCGGATCGGGAAGTCCACGGAAGGCGGCAACAACCTCATCCTGGAACAGATTCACCAGCCGGGCGGCGGCGTGCCGACGCGCATGGCGCCGCTGATTCTGGTGAGCACGCTGGTGACGCATCTCTTCGGCGGCTCGGCGGGCCGCGAAGGCACGGCCGTGCAGATGGGCGGCAGCCTCGCGAGCGCCTACGGGCGGCTCTGCAAATTCAGCGCGAACAACCAGCGCCTGCTCCTGCTGGCGGGCGTGGCGGCGGGCTTTGGCTCCGTCTTCGGCACGCCGCTGACGGGCGCGGTCTTCGCGATGGAAGTCCTGGTGATCGGACGCGTGCAGTACGACGCGCTCATTCCGGTGCTGGTGGCGAGCGTGGTGGGCGACGCGACCTGCTCCGCCTGGGGCGTGCACCACACCAGCTATCACATCGATATCGCCGACAGCGGCGAACACCTCGCGCAGTTCGATGCGACCCTGATGACCAAGGTGGTGCTCGTCGGCGTCGCGAGCGGTTTGGTCAGCAAACTTTTCTCCGAGCTCACGCACGGATTGCAGCACACGTTCAAGCGGATCGCCCCGGCCGCACCGTTGCGCGCAGCGCTGGGCGGTGCGCTGGTGATCGGTCTCGTCTATGTGGTCGGCACCCACGACTACCTCGGCCTCGGGGTCCACGCCTTCCATTCGAACGCGATCACGCTGCTCTCGGCGTTCACGCCGGGCGGAGCGACGCCCTGGAGCTGGTGGTGGAAACTGCTCTTCACCGCCGTGACGCTCGCGGCCGGCTTCAAGGGCGGCGAAGTCACGCCGCTGTTCTTCATCGGCGCCGCGCTGGGCAATGTGCTCGCGAGCCTGCTCGGTGCGCCCGTGGACCTGTTTGCCGGCCTCGGCTTCATCGCGGTCTTCGCCGGCGCGAGCAACACCCCGCTCGCCTGCACGATCATGGGCATCGAGCTCTTCGGCTCGCACTACACCGTCTATTTCGCGGTGGCCTGCTTCGTCGCCTATTACTGCAGCGGAAAATCCGGCATCTATCACGCCCAGCGCATCGGCGTGGCGAAGCGGCCGGAGTGAGCTGGACGATCCTGAAGGTGGGGCGCGTTATCCCTAACGCGCCGGTTGGAGTCTGTTCGGTCGTGGAGCGCAGATAACGGTTTCAGCGCGTTAGGGACAACGCGCTCCACCTTCGAACCACGCGACCGGGAGGTCGCGTCCCCATTTCGAGCGAGGGGCGAGCTGCGGGATTTTTGAATCCGATCTCCGTGCTTCTGCGGCTCTGCGCGAGACGGATCGAACGTATTTACGGCGCCAGCTTGAGGCGGAGGGCGAACTCCGTGCCGTGGTCGTCGGGATGGGTCGTGCTTTCGCGGGCGGTCACCTCGACGGTGCCGCCGAACATCGTCACGAATTTTTTCATCACCGGCATGCCGAAGCCCGTGCCGGATTCGCCCGAGGTGCCCTTGCGGCTGTGGCTCTTGCTCACGTCGAAGAGCTTCGCCAGCACCGCGGGCGGCATGCCGATGCCGTGGTCGCGGAGGCGGATGCAGGCCTGGCCGTTTTCGACCGCGGCGGAGATGTCGATGCTGCCGCCGGGGTGGGAGAACTTGATCGCGTTGGACAGGATGTTGCCGAAAACCGAGTTCGTGAGCGCGACAGGCTCCGCGACCACTTTCAGGTCGGAGACCTGCTTGCTCACGGTGACTTTCTTGTCCTGCAGCCGGCCCTCGGCCAGCAGCAGCGCCTCGTCGAGCGCCGCCGTTAGGGAAACCGTCTGAAGCATCAGGCCCTTTTCCTCGGCGCGCCGCAGGTCGCGGACGAGCGTCGTCAGCGCGATGCCGTTGCGCACCGCGGCGGCCATGCGGGGCTGCACCTTTTCGAAGGTGATGCCCGAGCCCATCGCGATCAGCTCGAGATTCATGCTCATCACGCCGAGATGATTGGCGACGTCGTGCGACACGATCTGGAGGATTTCCCGCAGCTCGAGGTTCTTCTCCGCGATCTCGCGCTGCTGGGCGCGGACGAGGAGGTGGGTGCGCACGCGGGCGAGCAGTTCCGGCGCGCGGAACGGCTTCACCACGTAGTCGTTCGCGCCGAGGTCGAAGCCGCGGACGATGTCGTCGACCTCGGACTTGGCGGTGAGAAAAATGATCGGGATGTCGCGCGTGGCCTCGGCGGCGCGGAGCCGCTGGCACACCTCGTAGCCATCCATCTCCGGCATCATCACGTCGAGGAGGATCAGATCCAGCTGCGGCGTCTGCTCGGCGATCTTGAGCGCCTGCTCGCCGCGGGTGGCGACCTTCAGCTCATGGTCCGCCTGGAGCAGCCCGACGAGAATCTGGATGTTGGCCGGCGTGTCATCGACGATCAGCATGCACGGGCGGCGCGGAGTGGCGGAGTTCATAGGCGGGGGCTGAACCTTCGGAGTTTCACCACAGAGGCACGGAGACACCGAGTCGATCCGGTTTTTGGCGTTTGGAAATTGAGCTTGGGGATTTCCTCGGTGCCTCGGTGTCTCTGTGGTGAAATTCCGAAGGTATGAGTGAAGAGTGAATCTCGCCCTCGCGCCCAAAGCGCCTCTAGCATGACCGCATGAACATCGCGAAACGCCTGGCCCTCCTGCTGGCCGTGCCGCTCCTCGTGTTGGCCGGCCTGGCGGTCTTCGTCCATCTCCAGCTCACCACGATCGACGACCACGGGCAGGACATGGCCGACATCCAGGTGCCGACGCTGGCGATCCTCGGCAGCGTGACGCGGGCCTACGGCGAATTGCGGGTGGACGCCCGCGACTACGTCACGACCACCGACGTCACTCAGCGGAACGCCGTCGCGGCGCATTTCCGGCTGACCGAGGCGGAGATGAACCGGCTGTTCGAATACTATGCCCGTGCGCTGGTCACCGGGCAGGAAGATCGGCAGTTGCTCGAGAATTTCCGCGGCCTCGTGCAGGAGTGGATCGCCGGTGCGAGAGAAGTGATGGCGGAAGCGGACCGCGGGCAGGCCGCCGACGCCTACGAGCGGCTGCATGGCAGGATGCGCGACGTGGCCATCCGGGTGAACGAAGCCTCCGAGGAATGGATTCACCACAACGAGACGACCGCCGCGACCGCCGCCGCGGCGATGGTCGAGACGACCGAGACGGTGCGCCAGCGGCTGTGGATTGCCGGCGCCCTCGGATTCCTGGTGACGGCGGGCCTGGGGTTTCTGACGTTCCGGCGCATCGTCACGCCGATCCGTGCGCTCGAGGCGTCGGTCCGGACCATCGCGGCCGGCGACTACGACAAGCCGGTGCCCTACGTGAAAGCCACGGATGAGACGGGCAGCCTTGCGCGCTCCGTCGAAGTGCTGAAGCAAGGCGCGGCTCAGACCGACGTACAGGCCAAGCAGCTTGCGCAGCAGGCCGAGGCGCTGCGCCAGATTAATCTGTTGTCGGACACCGCGCTCGACCTGACGAAGACAAACTATTGGCGGGTCTCCTTCGACGAACCCGATTGGTATTACTCCTCCGAGCGCGGGGCGAAGCTGCTCGGCCAGGACCCGGTGCCAAATTTCCGCTACCTGCTCGCGGATTGGGCAAAGCAGGTCCGGCTCGGCAATCCGGCGGCGGCGGAGGCGACGTTTGCCTCGTTCGATGCCGCGGTGGCCGGACGCAGTCCGCGTTATGACGCCGTCTATGCGTTCAAGCGTCCGACCGACGGACGCGTGATCTGGCTGCATTCGTCCGGCCACATCGTGCGCGACGCCGAGGGCCGGGCGAAGGAGCTGTTCGGGGTGAACCAGGACATCACCGAAGCCAAGGAGGCGGAGCAGGAGCTGGCGTATCGCGTCACGTTCCAGCGCGCGCTGCTCGATACGATTCCCTATCCGATGTTCTTCAAGGATGCCCAGGCGCGTTTCATCGGCTGCAACAGCGCCTATGAGCGGACCTTCCGCGTCACGGCGGACGCCCTGGAGGGCAAGACGGTGCTGGATCTGCCGTTTCTGCCCGAGGAGGAGCGCAGGAAATTCCACGCCCAGGACCTGGCGGTCATCCAGGAGGCCAGCCGCCGCAGCTACGACCTGCCGATCACCTATGCCGACGGGACGGAGCACATCACCCTTTACTCGGTCGACGGCTTCAAACTCGCCGACGGTTCGCCCGGCGGACTGATCGGGCTGCTGGTGGACATCACGGACCAGAAGCGGATCGCCGAGGAGCTGCGGGTCGCCCGTGCCAAGGCGGAAGACGCGACGCAGATGAAGTCCATGTTCCTCGCGAACATGAGC
>CALFNJ010000463.1 GCA_937902865.1 uncultured Opitutaceae bacterium | reverse complement strand
TCACCGGATCGAGGAGTTCAGCCTTTCGATCAAGTCGCGCGAGGACGCGCAGACGGCCTACGATTCGATTCTCGTGAAGATCAAGTCGCTCGAGGGCGCCCGCAGCCTGGCGCCGGAGGCGCTCGAAGCCGCGACGACTGCGGCCAGCGCGGGGCGGCAGTTCCTCTCCGATGGAGATTTTCTCGCGGCGAAGAAAACGCTCGAGGAGGGCAACGCGCAGGTGAAGCTCGTGGAGAAGGCCTTGGACGACTACGTCTCCGGCAATGTCTGGAAAGGCCAGCAGGCGTTGAGCGCCGGCTCGCGTGAGGCCGCGACCGCGGCGTTCCACGCGGCCCTGGAAAAATCTCCGGGAAACGAAACCGCGCTGCAGGGCCTGAAGCGCGCGGAGACGATCGATCGCGTGCATGCGTTGCTCCTGCAGGGCGAGGATCTCGAAAAGAAGGCCCAGTACGCGCAGGCGGCCGAGGCCTACCAGAAGGCCTTTGCGCTCGATGCGTTTTCCGCTGCCGCGCAGGAAGGCCAATCGCGCGCGAGCCGCCTCGAGGTGGAAACGAAGTTCAACACCGCGTACACCGCCGCCCAGGACGCCTTCAAGGCGAAGGATTGGCCGAAGGTGATCGCCGAGGGCGAGAAGGCCCTGAAGGTGAATCCGCAGAAGACCGAGGTCCGGCAGATGATCAAATCGGCGCAGGACAACGCCCACAGCGAAGCGGTCCAGAAGGCGCTGAACAAGGCCTACACTTACGAGAATCAGCACCAGTGGATTGAGGCGCGCGACGCCTACAGCGAAACGCTCCGGCTCGAACCGAATCTGGCCGACGCCAAGGAAGGCTTCGCGCGCGTGGGCACGATGATCCGGACGCTGCTCACCTATAACACCTATATCGACGAGACGGAGAAGCTCGCCGCCCGCAATGATTTCCAGGCGGCGATTCGGCGCTTCAAGGACGCGATGGCCATCAAGCCGGCGTATCTCGGCGTCAGCGATCAACTGCAGCAGCTCCATGCGACCCTGACCGCGCAGAGCGAACCGATGGACGTGACCTTCAGCTCCGACGGCAAGACATGGGTCTCGATCAATAATTTCCGCCTGCTCGGCCAGATCGACAGTACCACACTGAAGATTCTTCCAGGAGATTATGAGATCGTCGGCCGCCGCAAGGGCTACAAGGACGTCCTCATGCTCCTGCAAGTTCGGAACGGCGTTCATCCGCCGATCGTGAACGTGGTGTGCGAGGTTCGCTCCGACAAAGGTTGAGCCAACGGCGCCTCCCCATGCCCGTGCGACGCCTTTCCCCCCGGCTCATTTTCGCCGCGGCGCTGCTTGGCGCCTCGGTTCAAGCGGTCAGCGCCGCGAGCACGCCCTTGACTCCGACGCCAGCAGTTGGCGGCGCTACGCGCGGTTCCGCCAGTCGTCTGCCGAAAGGACCGCTGCCGGACCCGGCCCTGTTCGACGGCTCCGGCCAGGCGCCGGAAAAACGCGCGGATCACGGCATGCTGGGAGAGTTTGACCTTCCGGGAGCGGAAGACTCGAAAAGCGGCAAAGTCGGTCCCCAAATGCAGGAGCAGGCCGCGGGCGCGCAGGATCCGGCCCAGCAGACTGCGGAGCAGAAACAGCAGAGCGGCGGTGGCGATCAAAAGGACAACAGCGCCCAGAAGGATTCCGGAGGCGGCGGTCAGCAGCAGAATCAAACGGCCCAAAAAAGCGGCGGCGCCGGAGGCGGCCAGCAGTCGGGCAAGCAGAACGCGCAGGGTGGTGGCGGCGGTGGCGGCAAGCAGACCGCCGACGCCAGTGGCAAAGGCGGAGGCCAGCAGGGCGGCGCGCAAGGTGGCGACCAGGGAAGCCCGAACGGCGCAGGCGGGGCGGGCGATCCGAGCGCGCAGGCTGGCGGCATCCGGGTGACCGAGGTCTCGCAAGGACAGGCAGGCGCAACCGGCTCGATGGCCGGAAAGCCGACGCAGGTTTCGATCGGCGATCCTTCCATGGACATCAAGCAGTCCGCCGCCGCCAAAGGCGCGGTCGGCGCCCAGGTCGCGGGCAGCACGCAGCAGATGGAAAAAGCGATCGGCTCCGGCACTGGCGCCACCGGCGGAAGCGCCGGCCGCGGCGGCCGCGGCGTGGAAAAGGGGCAGAGCATGCCGAAGGGGCTCTGAATCCAAGCTCGCCGGTCATGAAAAATATTTCCCGCTCCTTCCGCTGCCTGCTGCTCGCGCTCGTCCTCGCCGCCAGTGCGCGCGCCACGACGGTGATCTACCCCGTGGGGGCGATTGAGGATCTGTGGAAATATCCGGCGGAGGAATTTCGCGAAAAATACGCCGGCATCAACATCACCGGTCTCGATGTGAACGACGAGGGCTGGTACGTCCGCTACCGCCACGAGAATCTCACCTATTTGTTCGGTCCGATCGCCGACCGCGAGGAGGCCCGGAAGAAAATGTGGGACCTCGAGACGGTCCGTGATGCCGCGATCCGCAACCGGCCTTCGCTGTCGAGCAGCCAGGTCGATTTCGTCAAGTTCAGCTACTCCGGCGTTTACGGTGCGGCCGGCAACACGCCGTTCACCGGAAAAAAAGGCGCGGGAGGCCAGGGCGGTGACGGCGATCAGGCGGATGGTTCCGGCAGCGGCAAGGGGAAGGACGGTCGGGACGATCAAGGTGGCGATGGCCGGAGCAGCACCGACAAGACAGGCAACGGCAATGGCAGCGGCCTGGACGGCGCTGGCGGCATTGCGATGGATTCCCAGGGTAACATGATCGGCGAGAAACTCGGCAGCCTCGATGGCAGCGGCCAGGGCAACCAGGGCAATGGAAGCCAAGGCAACGGCCAGAAGGGCGGAAAAGGTTCGCAGAACGGCCAGCGCAACGGCGCCAACGGCCAAACGGGTTCATCAGGCCAATCCGGCCAGAACGGGCAAATGGCGAGTTCGGGTGGCCAGCAGGGCGGCCAGAATGGGCAATCGTCCGCGCAAGCCAGCGCGGGCGGCGCCGGTCAGAGCGGCTCCGGCCAGAGTGCCGGCTCGAGCAGCAGCACGGCTTCTGGATCCGGTCAGACCGGCAGTACCAGCGGAGCCGGCCAGCCTTCCCAAGGGGGCGGAGGCGGTGGAGGTGGCAGCGGTCAACCGGGCGGAGGCGGCAATCCGCTGCAACTGCTCGTGGGGTTGCTCCGCGGCATCCTGGGGCTCTGACAATTCGATCCGGTCTCGCGCAGAGGCGCAGAAACACGGAGATCGGATCAGTGGTGCTCTGGTGTTTCCGCGCCCCGACGCGAAACGGAAGCCGCGCCCGCTCAGAGATCCTGCAGCGCGATGAACGCGCCGCCGTGCTGGTAGCACACTTCGCGCATGAGATTGGCGAAGCGCAGGCCGGTGTTTCCCATCGAGAACTGGTAATTGATCGTGGTCGGGAAACCGATCGCGTTGATCGTGACCTTGCGCACGCCGTTCGCATCGGCCGGATTCAGCTGGTCGAGGCGCCGGATCACCGTCTCGGCCGACCGGTCCGAACTGAACTCGTCGCCGAAAACATAGATGCCCATCTTCATCTGCTCGTTCGCGGGATCGTAGAGCCGGGTGAAGGCCTGGAAAATGCCGGGGGTTGGATCGCTGGTGTTGTCCGCGCTGTAGCGGCGGACCGTGCGAATCGCGTCGGCCCGGGCCTGCGGGGAGTCGGGGATCCACTGGGCGCCGCCGCGCAGGATGAAGCGGCCGTCGGCGTCGATGAACTGGAACCCCTCGATCTTCGGGTAGACTTCCAGCACCTCCTGCATCTTGCGCACGACGATGGACCAGAGCTGGTCGGTCGTGGGATCGCGCATGCTGCCCGAGCAATCGACGACAAACGCGACGTAATTGATGGTGCCGACCGGCAGGCCCACGGGCAGCGGTTTCACGTCCGGCAGGATGGGGACGTCGGTCTTTTTCTGCCGGGCCGCGATGTCCTTCTTCAGGTCGTCCACGTCCACGAGCAGCGCCTTCTGGCCCTTCTTCTCGTTCTGCAGCTGTCCCTCCAGTTCATCGAGGAGCGC
>CALFNJ010000462.1 GCA_937902865.1 uncultured Opitutaceae bacterium | reverse complement strand
GAAGTGCCGGCGCAGCCGTGGCAATGTTGGTGGGTCCGGGTCATGGGAACGAAACGATAACGAGAGTCACGCTGCAGATTGCAGGGGCTGTGCCAAGTCGGAACTGATTTCAGCACCCGCGAGATTGCGTCATAACACCTTGGGGCGCACGTTGCCGTCATGACCACGCCGATGCCCGCGCCCGCGTTCAGTGATTCCCAGACAACCGTGTCCGAACTCAAGACGCGGGTGCTCGCCTTCGTGCGGGAGCGGGACTGGGAGCAGTTTCATGCGCCCAAGAATCTCAGCATGGCCCTGGCCGCCGAGGCGGGCGAACTGATGGAACACTTCCTCTGGGCCACCGCCGAGGAGTCGCGGGCCGTCGCCGCCGATCCGGTCAAGCGCGCCAAGATCGCGGAGGAACTGGCGGACGTGGTGATCTACGCCCTGGAATTCGCCAACGCGACCGGTCTGGATGTAGCCGCCTCGATCGAGGCGAAGATGGCGGCCAACGCGAAAAAGTACCCCGTCGAGAAGGCGCGGGGACGCTCGAACAAGTATAACGAGCTGTAGGATTTTCGATTTTTGATTCTCGATTTTCGAGTTCAGTTGCCGGCGCTCACGCGCACGGAATCGAAAGTGAAATCATTGAATCAAGAAAAAGGGCTGACGCGCTCGAACGTCGGCCCTTGTGACTCCCGATCTTCGATGCCGATTTCCGGCAATCAAAAATCGAGAATCCAAAATCAAAAATTCTTCAGGGCTTTCCCCCGAAGGTCACGTAGTCGTCCAACTCGAGCCAGTCGAACCACGTGGCGATGTCGTCACGCTGGGGCGCGTTCTTGCGGTGGACGTCGTTGAAGAAGGCGCGGGTGTCGGGCGGCGTCGGCGTCAGGCGCTCGAACCACTGGGACCACGACTCGATCTCGGAAGCGTGACGCTTGGGCTGCAGGTTCTGCATCGCGTAGGCGAGGAGCTCGCTGTCCGTCTTGCCCGCTTTCACCTGCTCCATGAACTTTTCCGGATCGATCCCGGTGAACGTGAAGAACCGCTGGTCGATCGGGCAATTGTAATGGAAATCGCCGCCGACGCCGGCCGCGACCGCGCGGGCCTTGTCGATCAGGCGCGGAAAGTGGACGAAACCGCCCAGGCGGGTGCGCGGACTCCGCGGCGGATGCCGGGTGAGGTTCGGCGCGCTCAGGTTGAGGGCCCCGGCGGAGGCCGGAGACGGTTGCTGGTAGGCGGATTGGAGGGAGTTGGCCATAAAGGGGAAAGGAAAGTCAGGAGAGGAGATGAATGATGGGATTTTTCCATTTCGCAAACCTCGGGGAATTTTTTCCGAAAAATCGATCTCGGGGCGAGCTTCGGAAGTTTCACACAGAGACGCGGAGTGCACAGAGGTCGGTTCGGGATGGGTTTCTCTGTGTACTCCGCGCCTCTGTGTGAGACAGGCTTGGTTGAATTCCTTCCATCCTTGGCGGCGTCGCGTGCGCCCTTCGGGGGATCGTCCATGAAAAACACCAACCTGGTCCGCAATTACTACGTGCTCCCGTGCTGCCTGCTGCTGCTCAACCTCTGTGTCGAGCTGGTGAGCTACAAGGCGAAGATGATCGACGACGTCTTTCTGCGCACCTTGGCGATCATGGGCATGGTCCTGGTCGGCGGCTCGCTGGTGGGCTTCGTGCTGGCGCCAGCGATCGCGGGTGTGGTGGGGGCGTTGCACCGCGGCAGCCGCCAGAGCGGAGGCGGCGCGGGGGAGATTTTCTTTCTCGTCGTGCTCGGAGCCGTCGTCTTCTGGCTCTACTACCGCATCTACATCGTCGGCCCGGCGTCGGTGCTACCCGCGCCGTGGCGCAACCCGCCGCTGCATCGGTGAGCCGGGCATAGAATTAGGGACTGCCGGTGGCCGTCCCTGTCTTCAAACTTCCGGAATTTCACCACAGAGGCACGGAGTCATAGAGATCGCTCCACGGAATTGGAACCGGTTTTCTCTGTGGCTCCGTGCCTCTGTGGTGAAATCCGGGGTTTGGATCCGCAGGATCGCCTGGTTTCCGAATTTTCTGATTTCCGCCTTCAGCTCTTCGGCCGGAAGGCCTTCATCACCGCCTCGTGCGTTTCGAGGCGCGGGCCGCCGATGAGGTCGATGCAGTAGGGGATCGCGGGGAAAACCGCCTCCAGATTTTCCCGGATCGCCTTGGGCCGGCCCGGAAGATTCACGATGAGCGTGCGGCCGCGGATGCCCGCGGTCTGGCGTGAGAGGATCGCGGTGGGCACGTATTTCAATGACGTCGCGCGCATCTGTTCGCCGAAGCCGGGCAGCAGTTTTTCGCAGACAGCTTCCGTGGCCTCGGGGGTGACGTCGCGCAGCGCAGGTCCGGTTCCACCCGTGGTGACGACCAGACAGCAGCCCGCGTCATCGGCCATCCGGCGCAGTTCGCTTTCGATCACGGAGCGTTCATCCGGCACGACCCGATAGTCGGTTTCGAACGGCGTCGAAAGCCACTCGCGCAGGAGGGCGACGCAGGCCTTGCCCGGCGTGTCTTCATAAACCCCGGCGCTGGCCCGGTCGGAAACATTGATGACGCCAATCTTGGGAAGCATGGAATGAAACGAAGAGACCCCTCAGCGGATAGCGAAGCCGGGCCCGGTGCAATGGAGGAGTCACTCAACAAAACACCGCAGTCCCCAGTCTGCATCCGCGTCCATCCGCGGAATCCGCGGTGAATCGGAACTTATCGCCGCAGATTTCGCGGATGGACGCGGATTGCCTTGTCCGCGGTTGTCGAGGTTGCACACCTCACGCCGATCGCGGACTCCGAATCCGGAACGCGATCCTAGGCGGGAATCACCGGTTTGCCGGTGGTGAACGACGCGATGATCTCCTGCGGCGTCACGCCGCGGTCGCGCAGGGTGCGCAGGCTGAGGGCGTCGTGACGCTTGGCCAGACGTTCGCCGTGCGCGTCCGTCATCAGGGGGCAATGATAGAACTGTGGCGGCGTTTTCCCGAGGGCGGCGTAGAGCAGCAACTGGCGGAAAGTGCTTTTGATCAGGTCGGCGCCACGCACGACTTCGCTGATCTCCATCTCCGCGTCGTCGACGACACAGGCCAGCTGATAGCTGGGAACGTCGTCCTTCCGCCAGACGAGGAAGTCGCCGAAATCGCGGCCGGCGACAGCGCTTTGTTCGCCGAATTGCCCGTCGGCAAAGGTCAGCGTCTGACCCTCGGGCACGCGAAAGCGCCAGTTGACCGCGATCACCTCGCCGAGGGGCGGCAGCGGTTCGTCGTCGGGCGGCCGAAACGCCACGGGGTAGACCGGTTCGTCGTCGGGCGCATTGGCCCCTTCATGCGGCGCGCCGATCGCATCGAGTACGTCGCGGCGGGAGCGGGTGCAGGGAAAAATCAGGCCGGCGGCATGCAGCTTCTCGAGCGCGGCACGGTAGTGCGGGCGACGGCGGCTTTGGTCGTAAGGCGCGTGCGGACCGCCGATGTCGGGTCCCTCGCTCCAGGTGAGTCCGAGCCAGCGCAGGTCCTCCAGCATGGCGTCGACGAAATCCAGCCGGAAACGGGTCGCATCGAGATCCTCGTTGCGCAGCACCAACGTGCCGCCGGCGGCTCGGGCTCGCTCGGCCGCGATCCAGAAAGTCCGCGCGTGGCCCAGGTGCAGATGGCCCGTGGGCGAGGGGGCGAGTCGGCCGCGATAGACGGAGGAGGTTTTCACCGGAGAAAGAGGGAAAGCTGGAGCGCGCCGCGACGGTGACATGCTTCCGGATTTCACCACAGAGACACAGAGGCACGGAGATTAATCTTTTCGCCAGATTTGAATCAGAATCTCTCAGTGCCTCTGTGTCTCTGTGGTGAAATTCCAGAGATAACCCCCAAGGCAGAAATAATTGGCGTGAATTGGCGAGGATTAGCGGTTGAAAGGAAGGCGCCATGACCAAGCTCCTTTGCGTTTACTGCTCCTCGAGCGACCGCCTGGATCCGAAATATTACGCGGCGGCAGAGGAACTGGGTCGGGAGATGGTCCGCCAGGGCTGGGGCCTG
>CALFNJ010000461.1 GCA_937902865.1 uncultured Opitutaceae bacterium | reverse complement strand
GCGGGCGCCAAGTCTCCCCCAGCCTGTCTCCCTCCCTCCGTCACCCGTCCTCTGATTTTTCCCATGTCCCTACTCCGTCTCGTCTCCTCCATTCGCTTCGCCCGCCAGGTCTCCCCCCGCCTGTTTCTGTTCGCCTTCTGCTGGCTCGGTCTCGCCTCCGCCCTGCTCGCCCAGCCGCAGACCGTGGTGCCGGTGCGCGACGCCGCGTGGAGCAAGTCGCTTGATGGCCAATGGCAGTTCAAATACATCGCCGGCACGGACGCCGGCGCCGATGCGGGCTTTTCCGACCCCGCCTACAACATCTCCGCGTGGAAAAACATCCCGGTGCCGAGCCATTGGGAACTCGAGGGCTTCGCCGAGCCCAAGTACGGCAAGCTGCTCGCCGCCGGGCTCGGCCTCTATCGCCTGAATTTCCGCGTGCCGGACGGCTGGGCCGAAACCGGCCGCCACGTTTTCCTGCGCTTTGACGGCGTGCTCTACGGCTTCGACGCGTGGGTCAACGGCACCAAGGTCGGCTCGTGGGCCAGTTCCTACAATCCGGCGACATTCGACATCACCGCCGCCCTCAAGCCCGGCGCCGACAACGTCCTCGCGGTCGAGGTCACCACCCGCAGCAAGGGCTGGGAATTCGACACCAACGACTGCTGGGCGCTTTCCGGCATCTATCGCCCGGTCACCTTGTTTTCGACGCCCGCGACGCATTTCCAGGATTACACCGTCCGGACCACGCTCGATGCCGACGGCAGCGCGCAACTGCATTTCGACGTCCAGGCCGATCGCGGCGCCGACACGACTCCTGCGAGCGTCAATGGACGCCTGCTCTCGCCTGACGGCTCCAGCGTGCGCGAATTCCAGATCGCCCTCGGCGCCGACGCCAAGGGTGAAGCCACGGTCAAGGTTGACCATCCCGCGCTGTGGACGGCCGAAACCCCGTCGCTCTACCGGCTCGAGCTCGCGCTCGTCGCCGACGGCAAACCGGTCCAACAGATTTCGGATCGGGTCGGCCTGCGGCAGATCACGATCGAGGACGGCGTGCTCAAGCTCAACGGACGTCCGATCAAGCTGCGCGGCGCCGATCACCACGATATCGCGCCGGATGTCGGCCGGGCCATGACCGAGGACCAGTTTCGCAAGGATCTCACGCTGATGAAGGCGGCGAACATGAATTTCGTCCGCACCTCCCACTACCCGCCGAATCCACGGATGATCGAGCTGTGTGACGAAATGGGCATCTACGTCATGTGCGAGGTGCCGTTCGGCTTCGGCGACGAACACCTCACCGATGCGTCCTATCAGGATATCCTGCTCACGCGCGCCCGGGCCACGATCCAACGCGATAAGAATCGGCCTTCGATCATCGTCTGGAGCGTCGGCAACGAGAATCCGAACACGCCCCTGACCTTCGCCACCGGCCGCGAGGTGAAGCGCCTCGATCCCACGCGTCCGATCTGCTTCCCGCAGGTCGGCTCCTATTTCGGCCGCACCTTCGCCGATCTGCCCGACTTCGTGGACATCTATGCGCCGCACTATCCGGTCGCCGGCACGCTGCGCGACTACGCCCAGCGCCTGAAGCGTCCGATCATCGTGACCGAGTATGCACATGCGCTCGGCCTCGCCTCCGACCGCATCCAGGAGGAGTGGGACATCATGCAGAAGAACCCCCGCTTCGCCGGCGGCGCGGTCTGGATGTTCCAGGACCAGGGCATCCTCCGTACCTCGGAGAAGCCGCTCGAACGCTCCGCTTCCACGCATAATGTGTGGGTTGATTCCCGCCACTATTACGACACGTCGGACCTGGATGGCACGGACGGCATCGTCTATTCCGATCGCACGCCGCAGGTCGACTACTGGGAAGTGCGCAAGGTCTACGCTCCGGTGCAGATCGCGCTGCACAGCCAGGCGCCGCAGGGCAACACGCAGGCCGTCAGCCTCGATGTCGAAAATCGCTACGACTTCCGCTCCCTTTCCGGCATCAGCCTGCTCTGGTCGTTTCAGGTGAACGGCGCCGTGCAGCAGAGTGGCGTCACGCCGCTCAAGGCGGCGTCACATGCCCAGGAAATGGTTTCCGTCGGCTTTCCCCTGCCGGCCACGGTCTCGAACGGCGCGGTCTATGCGCTCGATGTCCGCTGTGTCGATGAAGCCGGCCAGGAAATCAACCGCCGCACCTTCCGCCTCGATCGTCCCACCGCCGGCGATCTCGCGGCCCAGCTCGCGAATGCGCCGGCTCCCGCCGCCACCGCGATGGCCGTGAGCGAAGCCGGTTCCGAGATCCGCATCGTCCATCCGCAGTTTGAGATTCGCGCCGATCGTCAGACCGGTGCGATTTCCATCCGCACCCGCCAGGGCCGGATCCTCGCGGAAGGCCTCTTCCCTCACGTGGGCCGCAAGTACACCATGGCCGAGGAACTCCGGGCGAAGCCGAATCCCCTGTCGCTCTGGCAGGGCAACTATCTCTCCGGTGCTTCCGACGTTCGCATCGAAACCGCCACGGCGCCCGCGGGAGTCACGTTGACGGTCCACGCGAAGTACGCGCGTCCGGGTGCCGCCAACCAATTCATCGAGGGCGACTGCTCCCTGCTCATCACCCCGCGCGGTGCGATCGAGGTCACCTACAATTACGTGCCGACGAAAACGACGGGCGTCTTCCTCGAGGCGGGCATTTCCCTCGTGGTGCCGCAGGCACCTGAATTTCACTGGATCGGCCAGGGCCCGTATCCCGCCTACCCGGGCAAGGATGTCCTGACGGAATTCGGCATCCACCACCTCAATCGCGAGGATCTCAACTTTCAGGGCAACCGCCGCCAGGTCGAGGTGGCCCTGCTTTCCAATCTTGCCGGCTCAGGCCTCGCGCTCGCTGGTGACCATCTCGACGTCGCCGTGGAAAATACCGCGGACGGCAACGTGATCCTCAGCCAGAACGCCCTGATCTCCAGCCGGGGTAACAAAGGCAGCAATCCGGAGGCGCCGGTCAATTCGGCCAACGTGAAGCAGATCTCCGGAAAATTCACCCTGCTTCCGCTGTCCTCCGGCGCCGCCTGGCCGGGCCTGCTGACGCAATGGTTCGGCCAGCCCAGCGAGCCAGCGACGGCCTTCCAGCCGTTCTTCCAGAGCTACGACCAGTAAGACTCGGCGCCAGATTCAGAACGTAGGGGCGTCCCTTGGGACGCCTGGTTTGCGGGATCGAAAGCGGGAACGGGCGTCCCAAGGGACGCCCCTACATCGATCGGATTCACGAAGGTTTCGTGTTCTGAGCTAAGGCGAGGCGTCCTCGCCGAGCCGCGGCTCACCGGGACGTTTCGCCCTACCTTCTGGCGTCGTCATTCATCACGCAGGCAGTCACTTATGCCTGTCGGCGAAGGATTTTTTCTGCGCTGATCCGCCTGCACCGGCGGTCTTCAGCTCGGCATCACTCTCCATCTTTAGAATAGTTCCAATTCTCACTTGCTACTTAGAACCATTCTAATTCGTTGCTTGCCTCCAACCCACCATGTCTACCGCCTCCGCCATCACCCCTGACCCGTCGCTCGCCCAAAGGCTGGCCGACAGCGGCCTGCGCTCCACGCCCCAACGCGAAGTCGTCTACGATGTGCTGCTCAAAAAGCGGGACCACCCCACGGCGGACGAAGTGTTCGTCCGGGTGAAGACTGAGCTGCCTACGATCTCCCTGGCCACGGTCTACAACTGCCTGGAAACGCTGGTGCAATGTGACCTCGTCCGCGCGGTCAACTTCGAGCGTGGACCGACCCGCTACTGCCCGAATCTCCGGCCCCACGCCCATTTTCACGACGAACAGTCCGGCGCGACCCACGACATCGACCTCCCGCCCGAGCTGCTCGAGCGCGTGAACTCGATCCTCCCCGCCGATTACGACGCCAAGTCCGTCGAAATTATCTTCCGCGGCAAAGCGAAGGCCGCTGCTGCATCCGGCCGTAGCGAGCATCGAGTAGCGGGTAGCGGGAATGCGACCCGATGCTTTCCTGCTGTTCCGACCTACTCGCTAACCGCACCTCGCCGCTCACTACT
>CALFNJ010000460.1 GCA_937902865.1 uncultured Opitutaceae bacterium | reverse complement strand
AATCCAGCTCATCGCGTCCGGCGTGGCTTACAGCGCGAGCGCCAGCAGCGGCATCGAGTTCGGGCACAAGACCCGGCAGGTGTTCTACCAGAAGGACGGCGCGATCTTCGCCACGAATGTCGACACCCTTGCGACCCGCGAACTGGCCAAGCTGCCGGCCGGCGGCTCGATGTCGGCGCTCAACGCGGATGAGACCCTCGTGGTCGGCATTCGCACGGACGGTCCCACGCCTCCCGGCCCCGTCGGCTGGCCGGCGCCCGGAACCGTGATGCATGCGCCGGACGGCCGCGTGCTCACGTTCGCCGAAATGCGCGAGGTTCTCCTCAACAACCGCGTCGATGAGCACATCCCGATGTCGATGTTCATCCTCGATCTCCGCACCGGTGAATCCAAGACGATCTTCCACACGACCGACTGGCTCGGCCACGTGCAGTTTTCGCCGACGGATCCGGGCCTGATGATGTTCTGCCACGAAGGCCCCTGGCATCGGGTCGACCGCATCTGGACGCTCCGTATCGACGGCAGCGGCCTGACCAAGGTCCACACCCGCACGATGAACATGGAAATCGCCGGCCACGAAGCGTTCAGCCAGGACGGTCGGACGATCTGGTACGACCTGCAGACCCCGCGCGGCGAAGATTTCTGGCTCGCGGGCTACGACGTCGCGACCGGTCACAGCACGCGCTACCACCTCGAGCGCAACGAATGGTCGGTGCATTTCAACTCCTCGCCCGACGGCAAGCTCTTCATCGGCGACGGCGGCGACAGCGAGATGGTCGCCCACGCGCCGGACGGAAAATGGATCTACCTGTTCCACCCCGAGGACGTTCCCGATGTCGCCGGCGTGAAGGCGCCGAACTCCGCCGACCTGATTCATCCCGGCTTCTTCCGCTCCGAGCGCCTCGTCAACATGGCCAAGCACGACTACCGGCTCGAGCCGAACGTCCATTTCACTCCCGACATGAAGTGGGTGGTCTTCCGTTCCAACATGCACGGCCCGGTGCACGTCTACGCGGTGGAAATCGCCAAGCACTGAGCGCATACGCGGCGCATAGGTTCGATGTAGGGGCGTTCTTTACGGACGCCCGTTCAGCTCGGCCTGCCGAGGCGGAGGGGCCAACGGAGGCTCCTCCGACCGATCCCAATCCAGTTTCGCGCAGAGACGCCGAAGCACAGAGATCGATCGGGGTTCGTCCGATTCCTTTCTCTGCGTTTCCGCGCCTCTGCGCGAGACGGTTTGAGGATCGGAAATTCAACGTGAGCCACCGCGCATTTTCCATCGCCGCGCTTGCCACGCCCTGGGAAATTTTGGCATTAAGACAATTCCGGCGTCACTTCCGAAGCCGGCATCCGTTAGGCTTTGATATATCAAGAATCCCCCATGCAAATCCCCCGCTCGCTCCAACTGCTTCTGACCCTCGGCTTTGTGTCCGTTGGGTCCGCTCTGTACGCTCAAGGTCCGGCCAGAACTCCGGTCGCGCCGGACACGACCACGCCGACTGACTGGATCGACCCTGTCACGGGTCATCGCATCATCCGGCTCTCTTCGGAGCCCGGCAGCTCCACGCTCTATTTCCACGATAACTCGTATTCCGAGAAGGGCGACAAGTACGTTTTCAATTCCCCAAGCGGCATCATGATGGTCGACCTGACCACGCTGGGCTCCGGCCCGGTCAAAGCGGAAGTCGCCGTGCCGAACGCCGGCGGCGCCTACATGGCCCGGCACACGCGCGAACTCTATTTCACGAAAGCCGCCCCCGGCGGCGGCGGCCGCGGTCGACGCGGCGGCGGTCGGGGTCAGAACGGTCAGGGCGCTCCGGGCGCCAACGGCCAGGCTGCTCCGACGGCGGCGCCTGCGCCCAACGGCGCTCCCTCGCCTGAAAGCGGCGCCTCGGCCGCTCGCACCGGCGCCTTCGGCGGCGGCGAAGTTTACGCCTACAATTTCGACACCAAGGAAATCCGCCGCGTGCCCAACGCTTCCCGCACGCTGATCAACTCCGACGAAACCTTCACCATGACAAAGATCATCGGCGAAGACCCGACCGGCAAGGTCAAGGCGCCCCCGCACCGCGAGCCGCTGCCCCAGCTGCAGCGCATGTTCCCTGGCAAGAAAATGGAAGACCTCACCAAGGATCAGCAGTACTCGGTCACCAAGGAGGACGGTCTCGCGCGGCGTGCGGTCAATCCGACCAGCCAAGCCATCGTCTTCACCAACTTGAAGACCGGCAAGTCGGAGACCGTCGGCTATCAGTACGGCGACATCAACCACATGCAGTTCTCGCCGACCGATCCGAACATGCTGCTGTTCTGCCACGAGGGCACATGGCACGAGGTCGACCGCATCTGGACGATCAAAACCGACGGCAGCGACATGCAGCTCCGCCACAAGCGGACGATGGACATGGAAATCGCCGGCCACGAATTCTGGAGCTACGACGGCAAGACCATCTGGTTCGATCTGCAGACCCCGCGCAGCCAGGACTTCTGGATCGGGGGCGTGAACATCGATACCGGCAAGGAAACCCGTTACCACATCACCCAGGACACCTGGGGCGTGCACTTCAACGTCTCCCGCGACAACAAGCTCTTCATGAGCGACGGCGGCGATCCCACCCAGGTGGCCTATTCCCAACATGGGATGTGGATGAATCTCTTCCGCGTGCAGCCCGACGGCACGGTGAAAAACGAGCGCCTCGTCGACATGTCGAAGCACAACTACGTGACCGGCCAGGGCGGCATCGAACCCAACGGCTCCATCTCGCCGGACAACAAGTGGGTCATCTTCAGCGGAAACATGTACGGCGTGCGTCATGTGTACGCCGTCGAGATCGCCAAGTCCAAGTGACCTTTAATCCTCTCTGATTCTATTTTGCTCACGCCCGGCGGCATTTTCCGCCGCCGGGCGTTTCTTTTCAGTTTCCGTCCTCGCTCGCTTATTTTCCGACCCTCAACCGAGTTCCCTCACCGCTTCCTTCTTTTTCATGAAATCGCGGATCTCTTCCCTGGCCCTTCCGCTCCTCAGCCTCTGCACCGCCGTTCAACTCTGCGCCGCGGCGGCGGCCTGGCCCGCTCCGAAGGTCGTTCCGGTAAGTCCAGCCAACACCGTGCCCAACGGTCCGGCGATCCCGTCGACGCCTCCGGTCGAGTCCGCGCATCCTACGCCCATCGCCCTCTGGCCGAACGGCGCGCCCGGTTCCGAGGCGCGCAAGGATGAGCCCGAGCAGATCAGCTACCGGCAGGAGCCGGACATCGTTTTCCCGATCATTTTCAACATCCACAATCCGTCGATCACGCCGTTCCTGCCCGCCAAGGACAAGGCGACCGGCGCCGCTGTCATCATCGCTCCCGGTGGCGGCCACATGTTCGTGACGATCGACCGCGAAGGCTATGACCTCGCGAAGTGGCTGGCCGACCGCGGCATCGCGGCCTTCGTCCTGAAGTACCGCCTCGCGCGTGATCAGTCCGGCAACTCCACCTACAAGACCACCGTCGAGCCTGTCGCTGACGGCCAGCGCGCCATTCGTCTCGTCCGCAGCCGCGCCGCGGAATGGGGCATCAATCCCAATCACATCGGCATCATGGGCTTCTCCGCCGGCGGCGCCCCCGCCCTCGGCTCGGCGCTCCATTTCGACCACGGCAATCCCAATGCTTCCGACGCCGTCGACCGCCAGAGCTCGCGCCCGGATTTTCAGGCTCTGATCTATGCCGAGGTTCCGCGCGGCGATCTCGAGGTGCCGAAGGATGCCCCGCCCGCGTTCTTCACCGTCGCCTTCGATGACACGCCGAAGGTCGTGCCGCTCACCAATCTTCTGCTCAAGTACAAGGCCGCCAACATCCCGACCGAAATGCACGTCTACAACGAAGGCGGCCACGGTTTCGGTGTTCGCACCGATCGCC
>CALFNJ010000459.1 GCA_937902865.1 uncultured Opitutaceae bacterium | reverse complement strand
CCTTCACCATCTACCACCTCGGCCTGCTCTTCGACCGTCCCGTCCTTTTCTGCGTCGGCCTACCTTCCACCCGTCGAGACAGCATGGTGCTGCACGCCTCGCCGTCGTTTCGCCGCGATCCCAAGCTCAGCCGCGCCGCCAACCTCGAGCGGGCCCGGGAGCATTTCCAGGGCGTGCTGGTGCAATTGGAAAGCTTGGTTCGACAGCATCCGTCCCTCTGGTTCAACTTTCTCCCGCTGAACCCCGTGACGTCCTCCCGCCCCACCTCGTAGACGCCTTCTCGGCATGCGCGCTCTGTTCACCGCCTATCAGGTCGCAGCCTACTACACCTCGTTCGTGGTGTTCGCGGTGCTGGCGCTCGCCCTGAACTGGTTCTGCCTCCTGGCGAGCTGGCTGCCGGGCACAGATGCGCGCGAGCGGTTTTTCCAGCGCTGCGTCCACCGGCAGTTCGCACTATTCATCCGCTGGCTGAATTTCAGCGGCGTCGTGCCCATTCGCTACCAGGGTTTTCAAGCCCGGCCCGAGCGCGGCGGACGCGTGCTCGTGGCCAATCACCCGACCCTGATGGACGTCGGCTGGCTGCTCGCCCGCGTGCCGGAGGCGATCTGCATCTACAAGCCCGACATCGGGCACAATCCATTCTACGGCGCCACCGCCCGGCGCGCCGGCTATCTCGCCAGCAACGGCGGTCATCACCTCCTGCGCACCGCCGCGGCCAAGCTCGCCGCCGGCCATACCCTGCTGGTGTTTCCCGAGGGCACCCGCTCGCGGAACGGCCAGCTCAACCCGTTGAAACCGGGCTTCGTCGCGATGGCCCGGATGGCCGGTGTGCCGATCCAGCTCGTGCGGATCCACTGCGATTCCGACCTGCTCGGAAAAGAACGCCCTTGGTGGAAGGTGCCGCACCTGCCCGCCCACATCACAGTGTCCCTCGGCCCCTGCCTGCCTCCTCCGTCCAGCGAAACCCAGGAGGTCATCGCCGAAATCGAGGCCTGGTTCCGCTCCACGCGTCCCGCGGAAGCCATTCGCCGGACTCCGCTCGAGCCCGCCCGCACACCCGTGCGGGCCTGAGTTTTTCCCTCGGAAATTATTTCTGATGACTGTCGATCGCCTCCGTCCCACTGCAGCATGTCACGTATTACGTGACATTCCCCCTCGGGGGCTGCGCGAGGGGATCAGGGCGATGGGATTAGAAAGCAGGGCGCATCGTCCCGGAGCCGCGGCTCGGCAGGGATGCCTCGCCCTACCTCCGAAAATTTTTGGGAGCGAGAACGCGTAATGCGGGTCGGTTGCCTGCCTTGCTTCCATGAGTTCCTCCAGCCCCTCATCGACCCATCTTCTCCTCGTTCCGAGCTATAACACCGGACCAAAGCTGACCGCCGTCATCGCCGAGGCGTTGCACCACTGGCAGCCCGTGCTGGTCGTGATCGACGGCAGCACGGACGGAAGCGAAAAGCCGCTGCTCGAACTCGCCGCCCGTGAACCCGGACTGACCGTGCTCGTCCAGCCGCGCAACGCCGGCAAGGGCGCCGCCGTGCTCGCCGGTCTCATCGCGGCCCGCGAGCAGGGCTTCACCCACGCGCTCGCGATGGACGCCGATGGACAGCATCCGGCCGCGCTGATTCCCGAGTTCATGGAAATTTCCCGCCAGAATCCCGATGCGATGGTGCTCGGGCAGCCAGTGTTTGGGCCCGAAGTTCCCAAGGAGCGGCTCTACGGCCGCAAGCTCAGCGTCGGTCTCGTCCATCTCGCCACGCTCGGCTCTGAGATCGCCGACCCCCTCTACGGCTTTCGCGTCTATCCCGTCCAGCCGCTGCTCGACGTGCTCGAGGTTCGCCGGACCGCTCGACGCTACGATTTCGATGCCGAGGCGGCCGTGCGTCTCTTCTGGGCCGGGGTGCGTCCGATCAACCGCCCCGCGCCGGTCCGCTATTTCACGCGCGAGGAAGGCGGCATCTCCCACTTCCACTACGTGCGGGACAATATCATCCTCACCGGCATGCACACGCGCCTCATCACCGAGATGCTGTTCCGCCGCTGGCCCGCCATTATTCGTCATCGCTCTCGCCGTCGCCGGCAGGACGAGGATCCGGCGGAAAGCGAAGCCGCCTCGCTCACGCCGCCCGTCCGTTGAGGGGATTGTCGATCGCTCCCATGCGTTCCTGGCTGCCGTTTCTCTCGCTGGCTCTGTTGTCGACGCTGCCGCTGGCAGCCGCGCCGGCCGAGGATACCGACGCGCTCGTCACGCCAGCGCACCAGCTCAACGTCGACGATCCCGCCTGGAAGGATGTCGCCTCAGGCCTGCAGGCGGAAAAATCCGTGACCGCGACGTTCACCGAAAATCGCTGGTTCCCCTTCCGTAAAATTCCAACCGTGCTCCGGGGCGAATCCCGTGTCTCCGCCGAACACGGCCTGAGCCTTCACTACACCGATCCCAAGGAGCAGATCGTCATCATCGACGACAAGGGGATGCTCACGCGCGCCAACTCCCGCGACACCCCTGCGCCCGATGATCCGCGCGCCGGAGCGGCCAATTCCGCGCTGCTCCATGCCCTGCGTTTCGACCTCGCGGCTCTGTCCAAGACATTCGACCTCTACGGCACACGCACCGGTGCAGCCTGGCAGCTGGCGATGTTGCCGAAGGACGACTCCCTCCGCCGCACGCTCGGCCGCATTTCCATCGAGGGCGAAGGTCCGACGGTGCGCCGGATCGAGCTTCGGCGCTCCCCGGTCCAGCGGGTCGAGATTCTCATCGCGCCACCGCAGTCCACGGCCCCGTTTTCCGCGGAGGAACTGCGCCGATTCTTTCGTTGATCCGGTTCGTTTTACCCACGAAACACGGTGCCGACGAACGATGAGGCACTCTTTTTCAACCCCGGCCCGTGCAGCGCGGGCTCAGGTGACAGGAGACCGCGGACGGGGGACAGGACCGCATCGATCACGGATCCATCTCGGCCCCCCTGCTGAGAGATCAGTCCTAAAGGTAGGGACGGGCGGCCCGCACGTCCGCTTCGGCTACGTCAACTCTCAATCCCGGACGGGCGGGCCGCCCGTCCCTACCTTTCAAACCACGGCTGGTTATTGGTTTTTCGGAAAGCCATGACCCTCCGCCGTCGCAAACTTCTCGGTGCAGGCGTCCTCGGCATTTTCGCCGCGCTCGGGCTGGCCTGGCTCGCGCATCTCGATTTCGGCACGAAGATCTCGACGGACGTGCTCGATCTGCTGCCGTCGGCTGACCGCTCGCCCGAACTCGGCGTGGTCCGCTCACTCGCCAGCGAAGCCGAGGCCCGCGTGATGTTCTTCGTGCTGACCGATGCCGGCGGCGCCCCCGCCTCACCCGCCGCGACACACCGCTTCGCCGACGAACTCGCCCGGCAGCCCGTCTTCGCGCAGGCGCTGGCGCTCGACGATCCCGCGCCGCGCGAAGCCATGGCCAAGGCCCTCTTCGATCAGCGTTTCCCGCTCCTTTTCCCCACGTGGCTGCGCGCACAACTCGCGGCGCAGGCCACGAAGCATACCGCTCCGGCACAACTGGCCGAAAGCATCAGCAACGACTCCGCCGCCGAGCTCGGCCAGTTCCTCGCCACGCCGGACGCGCTGGCATTCCAGGATGTGCTTCCCTCGGATCCGTTGCTGCTCATGCCGTCGCTCGTGACGCGACTGAAAGGCGC
>CALFNJ010000458.1 GCA_937902865.1 uncultured Opitutaceae bacterium | reverse complement strand
GCTCGCCGTCAAGCGACAACACCTGCTTGGGATGATTGCGCCGGCTGCGCGGCCGGAGCCGGACGATCGTAGCTGCCGGAAGGACGACCCTCGCCACGGGAGTCACCGCGGGAATCGCGGCGCACCTCGCGGGGATCGAAGGAGCGCGGCTCGCGTCCCTCGCGTCCGCCCTGGCGACCATCACGGCCCTCGCGACCTTCGCGATTATCGCGGCCTTCACGTCCCTCGCGGGGACCGGAACGACCACCATCGCGGGCTTCGCCGTCGCGGCGTTCCGGACGGAACGTCGGACGCTCGTCGCGGCGCTGGCGCGGCTCGGCCGTCGTGGCGGAGCCTTCGGACTCGGAACGATTTTCCCAGCTCTGGGAGACGCGGCGCGACTCGGCCGGGGGAAGGATGTTGAGCTCGGCGGGCTTTTCCGAAGCCGCAGGTGCCGCGGGCGCGGAAGACGAACCCGTTGCGTTGAACGGGAACAACTCCGACGGCGCGGAGGCCGAAGCGGGAGCGGGCGCAGCCGCCACTGGAGCCGGAACCGGAGTCGGCGTGGGCGCCGGCGTGCTGGCAACGGGAGCGGGGGCGGGGGTGGATTCAACCGGAGCCGCGGCGGGCGCGGTGGTTTCGTTGGTGAACGGGTTTTTGTATTCCCGTTGCGGCGTGATCACTTCGATCGACGTGGGTTTGTACTCGCTGCTGCTGGCGGACGGAGCGGCGGAAGCCGCGGGTTGGGCCGGACGTTTGCCGCGGGCGAGACCGGAGCCGCGGCTGGAGCCGAAGGAACCCGTCGGCGCGGGGGTGGTCGTCGGCGCCGAAAGGGGCTCGCGAGGAGCCTCGGCAGGCGCGCCGGACGATGCTGTATCTGACATGGTGGTATGTGTTTTTGTGACTGGGGCGCTCAACGCGAAGCGCGAGCATCCCGATGGTTAAGTGACGCAGGCGGAACGCGGGTAAAGCGCTCTACGTTTGCATCAAAGGCTTACTGTCGCGTGCTTCCCCCTCTGGAGCAACTGCTAATTCCGGCTGACAACGAGGCGGCGGAGCGCCTTCAAATAACTTTCCGGCAAGAAGATAGAGCTGAAAGATTGGATGTTATCTGGAACTCAGGAAATCAGGAAGGGGATCAATCCCGATCCATCGCTAATGGGAAAGGCGAAGCAAAGGTAGGGATGAGCGCCCCAACAATGCCTGAGGGTGGAGTGGCTTGACCTTAACGCCCTCAGCGACGCGGTCGACGTGAAGACCTCAAAAGTGCGGTTGGAATCGAACAACGCGTTGAGTTGCGCATGGCCGGCACGGGCAAATCGGCGTTTACGCTCTCCGCGGCTTTACCGCGTCAACCGGTCGCACTTGCCACTTGCCACTCCTACGCCGCCGGCCCAAGCCTCGCGGCCATGGACAAACTCGAGGAAATTTTCCGGATGCAGGATGCCCTCAACCAGCGGATCGGCGTGAAGCTTCCGCCCGCCACCGAAGAGGAAAAGACCAAGTGGGTGCTGAATTATACCCGTGCGATGCAGCAGGAAACGGCGGAGCTGATCGATTCCGTGCCGTGGAAATGGTGGGCGAAATACCAGAAGTTCGACGAGCAGAACGCCAAAGTCGAAGTGGTCGACCTGTTTCACTTTCTCGTCTCGCTGGCGCAGACCCTCGGGATGAGCGCCGACGACGTGTACCAGGCCTATCTCAAGAAAAACCAGGTGAACCACCAGCGGCAGGACAGCGGCTACGTCAAAAAGGACGAAGCCGACTCGAAGCACATCTGATTTCTCACCACGAAATACACGAAGCACACGAAACCGAGCCATCGGAAATGGCCCACGGAACACACGGAATACACCGAAAGCAGAAGGTCTGAATCCGTGTCGTCTGTGTGTTCTGTGGGCAGTCCTCCGGTGTTCGTGTGATTCGTGTATTTCGTGGTGAAATTCCGTCGGATCGGAGCGCATGAGCTCCTGAGCCTCAGATAAGCGAATGTTCGCGGGTTATTTTTCCGCGTAATTCGTGCGGCCCGCAGGATTAGAATTTTTATTCGGGGTTGCTTCGCCTGCGTTTGAGGAGTTCAGAAATGGGGTCCGGTTCGCCACCCCCTGTCAGCAGCGGCCGGATGATTCCAACCACCACCCGTAATTTTCACGGCAGACGGCTGTCCGTCCGCTGCTTTTTCCATGGCTCGCGGCAAAGTCGAAGGCAAACCTCTCAAACCTCCCACAGGCCTCGCCGGCAAGGCGGTCGCAAAGTTTCTCGACGGCGCCGAATGGTGCCTGGCCAAGTTCTCCCGGGTCGGCGACAAGCCGGTCTACCGGCGGGAGGATTTTCCCTGGTCCGCCGCGGTCGAGGCTGACTGGAAGGCGATCCGCGCCGAACTCGATCAGGTGATGAAGCGGCGCGACGAGCTGCCGAACTTCCAGGACATCTCGAGCGAGGTGAAGACGATCCAGACGGACAACAACTGGAAGACCTTCATCTTCTGCGGCTACGGTTCCTGGAGTGAGGAAAATTGCCGGCGGTGCCCCGCGACGATGGCCGCGCTGAAAAAGATTCCCGGGATGAAGACCGCGTTCTTCTCGATCCTTTCGCCGCACAAGCACATCCCGGCGCATCGCGGACCCTACAACGGCGTGCTCCGGCTGCACCTGGCTCTGCTGGTGCCGGAGCCGCGCGAGAAGGTGACGATCCGGGTCGATGACCAGTACTGTCACTGGGAGGAAGGAAAGTGCCTCCTGTTCGACGACAGCTACGACCACGAAGTGTGGAACGACACCGAGGGCTGGCGCGCGGTGCTCTTCGTCGATTTCGTGCGGCCGGTGTGGTTTCCCTTCAACATTCTCAACTGGTTCATCCTCCGCGCGGCGGTGTTCACCTCGTTCATCCGCGAGGCGCAGGACAATCAGAACAAGTGGGCGAAGGAATTCTACGCCGAGGCGCAGAAGCTGCGGACCAACCGCGGTACGCTCGGGCACTAAGTCCGATGTAGGGGCGTCCCTTGGGACGCCCGGTTGGATTCGAGCGTGAGGCACGGGCGTCCCAAGGGATGCCCCTACCCGGGGAATGGAGGGTTTGCGCCGGTAGGTTGTCGTCTTGGGCGTGAAGCTCACGCCGTTCGCCTCGTTGGTGCTCAGTTCGATCCTGCTGCTCGGTTCGACCGCGGTCGGACAGACCCAGAAATGGGCGCCCATGCCGGTGCCGGCCGGGACGGTAGTCCCCGTGAACTCGCACATCGACAGCCAAGGGAACACGTACGCCATCGGCACCAACACGGTCGAAAAAACCACGCCGGCCGGCGTCACCACCGTGATCGCGACGGCCCATCTATTTACTCCCAGGGTTTCAACGCTCTACGACTATTATTTTTCCGATCTGGCGGTGGATAGCCTGGACAATGTTTACGTCGCCGAGACCGCCAACGGACTGGGAATGGCGGATTATCAGGTCGAACTGATCCTGAAAATCACTCCCGCGGGCACCATCACGACCTTCGTCGTGGTCGATGGATCCTTAAGAGTGGGGAGACTGCCGAATCGCTGCACGCTGACCGTCAATTCAGCGGGCAACCTCTACACGGTCGGCCCCGCGGGTTCGATCTTCCAAGTCAAGGCGGACGGTTCCGTCGTGGTTGTGGCGCCGGATGCTTGGTTTTCCGACGTCATTGGCAGTTTCAATAATCCGCCCCAGGGGCTGACGAGCGATGAAAACGGCATTCTCTACACCACGGTCAACAAGCTCAACGTGCAGACTTATTTCGGGCCGCTCGAGATCCGGCCACTCACGACTGCGCCGCTGATCACCTTTCAGCCCCAAGGAGGAACCGTCGCCTTTGGCAGCGGCAGAAATCTCAGCGTGATCGCCGCGGTGGATGGAGGACCGCTTTCCTATCAATGGTACCGCGATGGTATCGCCATCGACGGCGCGAGCGGCGTGATGCAGTCCGTGGATGCGTTTTCAGGCACCAACCTGATGAGCAACTCCTTCTCGGCCGGTTACGGCGCGTTTTTGCCCGGGACTTATACCGTGGTGGTTTCAACGGGCGATCCCCTCACAGCCGTCACCAGCGCTCCGGCCGTGGTCGTCACGGTCGGTCCAGGCGGGATTCCGGTCGGACGCACGCCTCTGATCACGACCCAGCCCGCCGACGGCGTCTTCGATTATGGCAGCAACGTGACCTTGTCGGTCGTCGCCCTGTCGACGCTGCCGCTCCGCTATCAATGGCAGCTCGATGGACAGGACCTGCCGCAGGCCACCGGCAGCACCTATGCGGCGACGGAGTCGGGCAGCTACACGGTGATCGTTTCGACCGACATCGGTTCGGTCACCAGCCGGACATCGACCGTCGCGCTGGCGAATCGTCCGGTGAACGTCTCCTCCCGTGCGCGCGTTGGCACCAAGGATGACATCGCGATCGCGGGCTTTGTCGTTTCCGGTCCGGCCGGCCGGACCAAATCGGTGCTGCTGCGTGCAGTCGGTCCCGGCCTGACGCCCTTCGGACTCTCCGCCGCAGACGTGCTGGCGCAGCCGGTCCTCAATCTTTTCGACGCGCAGGGCCGGCTCATCGCCAGCAATCAGGGTTGGAACGACTCTGCCGACATCGCAGCGGCGGCGAAGGCGACAGGTGCGTTCGCTTTCGCGCCCGGTAGCCGCGACGCGGCGATGCTGTTGGACCTGGCGCCTGGCAGCTACACGGCGCAGGTCTCCGGAGCGGGCGATGCCACCGGCGTTGCGCTAGTCGAAGTCTACGAACGGGCGGCGGACAGCAGTCACTTCGTGAACATTTCCACGCGGGCGTCGGTGGGCACCGGCGGAAATATCCTCATTGGCGGCTTCATCGTGGGCGGCGTGCGGGACAGCCAGATGCTGCTGCGGGCGGTGGGGCCGGGCCTGGCGGACAAAGGAGCGGGCGCGGTGCTGATGCAACCGGTGCTTTCGGTTTACGATGCGAGCGGGCAGCTGATCGCCATCAATGTCGGCTGGAGCAGCGGCACCAGCGCCGAAGCGATCGCGCTCGCGTCGACGGCCAGCCGGATCGGAGCCTTCGCGCTTCAGCCGGGCAGCACCGACTGCGCGATCCTGCTCAGCCTGCGACCGGGAGCCTACACCGTCCAGGTCACCGGCGTGAACGGCTCGACGGGCGTGGCCCTGTTCGAGGCGTACCAGGTGCCGAGCAATTGAGGCGCCCCGCACCTGACGCGTCAGGTGCGGAACGTTCAACGTCGAACGCTCAACGTCCAACGTTCAAGGAACCGAGCCTGGAACGGCGATGCCTCCTGGAGTTGCGATGGGCAACGTTCAAGAGCTGGAACCAAGATTGGCGCTGCTGGTTTTCTGCCGTTGGACGTTCAACGTTCAATGTTGAACGTTCCCTCCGCCTCGCGTCTGGACATAAAAAAACCGCGGCTGGAATCGGCCGCGGAATCGGAAAGGTAGGAAAGAAGGCGGTGGCTTTGTTACTTGATCACCACGAACGCCGCCGTGACGTCGACGGCGGTCTGGCCGCCCTCGATCACGCGGGCGCGGAGCTTGAGTTTGGCCTTGCCGTAGCGGGAAAGGGCTTCCTTGAACTCGGCGATGGCGGCCTGGGCGGGGCGCTCGCAGATGGCGCGAAGATCGCCGAGCACCGGCCGGCGATAGGCGGCGCGGCTTTCCTTCACGACGATGTGCCACTCCGGCTTGTTCGCGCCCTTTTCGTTCTTCATCAGCTCCCACACGACGCCGTAGCCGGCGAGGGTGGCGAGGGAGACGAGGCTGCCGCCGAAAGCGGTATTGAGGGAGTTCTTGTTCTGCTCCTTCGGGGCCATGAGGGTCAGCGCACGATCGTCGCTCACCTCCACGCCGACGCCCATCGCTTTCGCGAGCGGGATCATCTCGTGGAGAAAAAGCTCAAACGCTGGAACCTTCACCGGCTTCATTGGGCGGCGACGTTGGACAGAAAAAACCCGGACGTAAAGCAACTGTGCAAGATTCGGCGTTTTGTAAAAAACAGGGCGCTTTCAGGGGAGCTGGGACGGCTGGTACAGAGGGAAAACGCCGAATGACGAAGGCGCTGCCTAAGGAAATTTGGGATAAGGATTTCCACGTAGCGCCGGCTGGTTTCGTGCTCCCAGAGAAAATAATCCGAGAACGAGGCGATCCGATCCGGCCTGAAATCGAGGCATCGGAGGTTGGTCGCAAAGAGGCGCAGATGACGCAAAAAACAAAGCCTCGTGCCGCCTTTCCGATTTTTGCGTCGTTTGTGCCTTTTGGCGGCCAACCTCCGGGAGCCGGGCGGCAGCCTTGGGTGGCGAGAGTCAGAAGACCGGTGACCGCTGCGGAATGGAGCAGCCGCTGCGGTCTGTCGTTTGCGTCTTTCAAGGACTTCGCGGCTTAAATCCGGTTGGGCTTTCCTCGTGCATCCTTCCTCCTTCATTTTTTCTTTTCCCATGGATTGCCGCTCCGGTTGTGGCGCCTGCTGCATCGCGCCCTCGATCTCCTCGCCGATCCCCGGCATGCCGCACGGCAAGCCGGCGGGGATTCCGTGCGTGCAGCTGCTGCCGGATCTTCGTTGCGCGCTGTTCGGCCTGCCAGAACGGCCCGCCGTGTGCGCGAGCTTGCGGCCGACGGAAAGGATGTGCGGGGCCAATCGCGCGGAGGCTCTGGCTTATCTCGAAGCGCTCGAGCGCGCGACGGAGCCGGGCTGAGCAGGATCGTCGGAAGGTGGAACGTGTTGTCCCCAACGCGTTGAAACCTCTATCCACGGAAAATCGCCGCCGGAGCCAAACCGCGCGTTAGGAACAACGCGCTCCACCTCAAACCGGACCCGCGGGCCGCGCGTCCCTACCATTCGGAAGGTTTCACCCCGAGGCGCAGAACACACAGAGAAACCAACCTGATCGATCTCTGTGAGCTGCGTGCCTCGGTGCGAAACCGGATCGGAAACCCCTCGATCTGACAAAAGTCTGTCGAGTTCACGATTTGGTGGGGATTAATGGGAAAACGGAAACGCCCATGTCCGACGACGCCCAACTGCTCCGCCGCTATGTCGAGACCCGCTCCGAAGCGGCGTTCGCCGAGCTTGCCCAGCGGCATCTCGCGCTCGTTTACCACGCGGCGATGCGTCGCGTAGGCTCCGATCCGCAGCTGGCGGAGGAAATCACGCAGATGGTTTTCATCCTCCTGGCCGAGAAGGCCCGCTCGCTGCTGGCCCACACCAGCCTGGTCGGCTGGCTTTACACCACCACGCAGTTCAAGGCCGCCCGCGCGGCACGCACCGAGCTAAGGCGGAGGCTCCGCGAACAGGAGGCCTTTCTGCTGAACGCGGTGGCGGAAGAAACGACCGGCGCGGAATGGGAAAGAGTTCGGCCGGTCATCGATGACGCCCTGATGGATCTCGCTGCCAGCGATCGCGAGGCCGTGCTGCTGCGATTTTTTCAGGAACGTTCTTTCGCCGAAATCGCCGAACGCCTGCGCCTGACCGAGAACACCGCGCACAAGCGGGTCGAGCGGGCGTTGGACAAACTCCGCGAGTGTCTTTCGCGACGAGGCATCCGTTCTCCCACCGCGGCCTTGGCGGCCGCCCTCGCCACGCAGGCCGGAATCGCCGCGCCTGCCGGCCTCGCTCCGGCGGTGATCGGTGCCGCGGTCGCCTCCGGAGCTGGCGCCGCGGGCGTCGTCGGCGGGCTGTCGTTGCTCAACCTGAAGCTCGCCGCGGGCGTGACCGCGGTGTCGGCGCTCATCGCCATTGGCGCCGCGCTTTACGAGATTCGCCTCCAGCGCACCGCCGCGGCGGACCTCGCGCTCGCGCGGATCGAAGCCGCCACGGCGGACGCCCGTCTGCTGGCGCTGACGCGCCGCGCGGAGCTGCAGACGCAGAAAAATGCGGCGCTCGCCGCCGAGCTCGAGCGGGCGAAGGAGATGCGGGCCGGCCTCCCGGCGTCGATCCCCACGGACCAGCCGACGCCCACTGAAGAAGGCGACAAGTTCATGGCTGCGCATCCCGAGGCGCAGAAGCTGGTCGATACAGTGGGTCGAGCTTTGTTCCGCAGAAACGCCGTGCCGCGGTTGCGAGAGATCGGGGTGAGTCAGGCAGAGATGGACGAACTCATCGCGATGGACGGGGACT
>CALFNJ010000457.1 GCA_937902865.1 uncultured Opitutaceae bacterium | reverse complement strand
CACGGGAAAAACAGAAAAGTGCGGTCTTCCGACACCGGCACGAAGAGTAGGTGCGGGAAGCGCGTGCCACGGGTCGTCGGCGTGCCGTCGTTGACGTCGCTCGCGCGCGCCGCGAGTTCGAGCGAGGCGAGATGCTCGTGTCCCGCCGGCTCTCCAGCTGAACCTTCCCGGCCAAAGACCTCGAACGTGTTTCCGTCCTGATTGGAAACGATGACGTAGCCCGTGCGCGGGCCGGTCGGGAAAATCGAAATGCCTTCCTGGTCGCCGACGAAGCCGGTGTTCGCGAAGAAGGCGAGTTCCCGGTTCGCCTCCGGAGCGTCCGGATCGGCGGCATATTCGTGCACGCCAGTTTGTTCGTCGGAGTAATAGACGCGGCCCAACGCGCCATCGACCGCGACGGCTTCGATTTCCTTTTTGCCGCTGAAGCGTCCGAACTCGCGCACCTTCGTCGCCCGCACCACGCCATGGCCGTCGTCCTCGAGACGGTATTGCCAAAGGTAACCGTCGCGCGGTCCCACGCGCGCGCTCACGATCGCGAAGAGCGCACCGTCCCGTGGGCGCCGATAGAGCGCGATGCCCATCGGCAGCCGTTCGGGATCACGATCGAAAACCGTCAGGCCGCCCCCATCCAGGGGTTGGAAATCCGGAACCGTGAACACGCGCAGCCGGCTCGCGTTGCGCTCCGTCAGGACCGCGAGGTCCACGCGGCGGCCGCCGAGCATGAAATCGTAGGCAACGTCGACATTGTTGGGGCGCTTGAGTCCGCGGATGGTCTTCGCCGTTTGGATTTTTCCATCGAGGTCGAAGACGTACAGTCCGCCGTCCTCCGCATCCTTGTCCGTCCCCACCACAAGGCTGCGCGCCGGATCCGCGCGATTGATCCAGATCGCCGGATCATCGCTGTCGTGAGGCACCGCCTCGGTCACGACGCGGGGCACAATCTCCGCACGCGTCGAAGGCAGAGCGATGCCTAGCGCGAGCAAACCCAGCAGGATGAATTCAGAAGCCAGGAAGCCATGAGAAGCTCCTGGCTTTTTGGCTTCTGAATTCAACGGATCGAGATCTCTTCGATTCATCTTTTCGCCTGCTCGCAGTACAACGCGGACAGAGTCGCAGCGGACGGGCAGGGCCGCCCGTCCCTACCTTCGGATTCAGATCCGCTGCAATTTCAGCCGGCCGGCTTCGACCTGGAACGACGCCCGCGTGTTCAGCGGGGCGCCCTGGCGCGTAACGTGCGAAACGGTCCGGTAGTCGCTGCGCCAGCCTTCCGGCGTGACCTCGCAATGAACGTAGCCGCGCTCGTCGTTGTGGTACTTCACGAAGGGATTCTCGGAAAGGATCTCATCGAGCTGCTTCGGCCGGTCCGAGCCGTCGCCGCCGGAAGTGATCGAGGTGCCGACGAACTCCACCGCGACGCTCTGCGAATCGAGCTGATCGAAATCCGCGATGAGCTCGTTCGCCCAGTTGTTGTGGATGTCGCCCGAGAGCACGATCGGGTTGGAAACGCGGCGGTCGTGGAAATGCTTGAGCAGCCGGCGCCGCTCGAATTCGTAGCCGGACCACTTGTCCATGCTATAGCCCACCTCCGGTCCGGGCACGGCGTCGACCCGCGCCATCATGATCTGCTGCGCGAGCACGTTCCAGGTCGCGGGGGATTTTTCGAGGCCGGTGAACAGCCAGTCTCGCTGGCGGTCGCCCATCAGCGTGCCGGCCGGATCGAGCAGGACCGGAGACGGCGGCTTCAGTCCGTCACCCTGCGGCTGGTCGGTGCGGTACTGCCGCGTGTCGAGCACATGGAACGACGCGAGGCGGCCGAAGTTCAACCGGCGGTACAGGAGCATGTCGGGCCCCTTCGGCAGCGCGGTGCGGCGCAGGGGCATGTGTTCAAAATACGCCTGATAGCCCGCGGCCCGCCGGAGCAAAAACTGTTCGGTCGTGGTGCGATCGGGATGCTCGGAGATCGCGCCCGCGTAATTGTTGCTCACCTCGTGGTCGTCCCACGTGACGATCCACGGCGCGATCGCGTGCGCGGCCTGCAGCGCGGGATCGGAACGGTATTGCGCGTAGCGGTTGCGGTAGTCGTCGAGGCTGATGACCTCCGGGCTGTTGTGCTTCCGCACCGCGGTGTCGCTCGGGCCTTTTTCGTAGATGTAGTCGCCGAGGTGGAGGATGACATCGAGATCCTCCCGCGCCATGTGCTCGTAGGCGGTGTAGTAGCCGCTCTCGAATTTCTGGCAGGAGGCGAAGGCGAGCCGCAGCCGCTTTGGCAGAGCGTCCGGCGCCGGCAGTGTGCGGGTGCGTCCTTTGGGACTGATCTCGCCGCCGGCCTTGAACTGATACCAGTACCAGCGATCGGGCCGCAGCCCTTCGACTTCAACGTGCACCGAATGCGCCCAGGCCGGAGTCGCCGTCGCGGTCCCCTGCTGCACCACGCGAGTCATGGCTTCGTCCTCGGCCACCTGCCACGAAACCTCGACCGGCTCCGGCAGCATGCCGCCGCCCTCGAGCGGCTTGGGTGCGAGTCGCGTCCAGAGCACCACGCCATCCGGCGCGGGATCGCCGGACGCGACGCCCAGCTGGAATGGATAACCGGAAAACGCCGGACGGCCCGTCACCGCGCCGAACGCGCGCGTCGAACAAAGCGCGGCGGCGGCAAATGAGGCGCTACCCACCAAAAAGGAACGGCGCGTGAGCGTGGAGGCACCAGGAAGAGGGAAAAGAGGACGCATGGGGAAATTTTGGATTTTGGATTCTCGATTTTCGATTTCGGACGGCGGCGGTCGCCGTCTCTTTTTTGATTATTGCCCGAGCTTCCTTCCTCGGCCTCGGGCTCGCATTTTTTGAATTTTGTCCCTTGGCGTTTGGGATTTTTGCCCGGTGCCCTGTTACTTGTTACCTGCTACTTGTTACTTACTTTCCCCACGATCACCTCGCCCGGCCGGTGCACGAAATAGATCACTCCGGGCTGACGCGGATCCCAGCCGAAGGCCTGGCCTTCCGCGGTGATCGGGATCGTCGCGTTCCAGCGCAGGACCGTGCCGCCTTCGGGAAACGCCAGCACGTAAAGCTCCGGGTTGTCGTGGCCGGTCGCGAAGAGCCAGCCGCCCGGACCGAAAGCGCCGCCGGAGCAGCTGTAGCCGCGCGGGCTGAGTCGCTCGATCAGCTCCGCCGGCAGCGCCCAGCCGCCGGTGCGATGCCAGTCGTCGTCGAATTCCACGAGCTGCGTCCACTCGGGTCCGCGCCCGGGCTCCCCGCCTTTTTTCCCGTAATGCACGAAGCAGGCGATCCACCTGTCGTCGCGGCGATCGACCCAGGTGAGCGATCCGTCCGTGCGGCCCAGGCTATGGCTGGCGACATGGCGTAACGTCGCGGTGTCCCAGACCTCGATCGAACTCAGCATCGGCACGGTCGGATAATTCGAGTGCGCGCAATACAGCTTACCGTCGCGAATGATGCCGGCGTTGAGATGAATGATCGGACCGTTTTCCGCATCCGCCCAAACCGACACCTTCTCGCCGGTGGCGGCGCGGTACTTGCCGATCGCGCGGTCGCTGATCACGTAGAGAAATTCACCGTCGGAAACAACGCCCTGCTTCGCCTCCGCCGCAGGGAAGCGCCGGGTCTCCTCGAAATGCCAGCCCTGCGGGCCGGGGGCGGTGAAGGCGGGCTTAACCGGAG
Organism: uncultured Opitutaceae bacterium; assembly: GCA_937902865.1. Lineage (GTDB taxonomy): Bacteria > Verrucomicrobiota > Verrucomicrobiia > Opitutales > Opitutaceae > CAIUWA01. The sequence goes on along the minus strand of CALFNJ010000457.1, from coordinate 4,400 downwards.
GCGGAGTGGGCTCCGCGGCGGGCAGCCGCGCGAATGCGGCGAGGCCGAAGGCAAGCAGGAGCGCCACTCGTCCGCCGATTCCGAAGGTGGCCGCCGACCTCCGGGCGGCGAAGAGCGACGCCGTCAAACCAACGCGCCCGGAGGACGCGTTCCACCTCGATCCGGGTGGCAGAATTTTCGATCCGCTTTTTACAGGAGGAAGACCGAGGGCGATCCGAGGACTCGATCCTCCGATCTCGGATCGTCCTCGGTCTTCCTCCTGTGAAAATATTTCCTGGATCATTTCGAAGATCGCGGCGCGCGCGCCGCCGGCCCCGAACCCAGCCGCCTCACGGCGGCTGCTACACTTCGGGCCAGCGAAAAGCGCGCGCATGCGATGCGAATACCCCGGCTTACATCTTCCAGTTGATGCCGAAGTTGGCGGTCCACCAGTAGCTCTCGGTCGCGCCATTCTGGCTTTCGATGCCGGTGAATTCGTCCAGCGGCTCCTCACCGAGGTTGATCGCGTCGGCGAAGATCGTGAAGTGCTTGTTCACGCGGTAGCTGATCTTCGCGTCGATGATCTTGCGCGGTGACTGGTACATGTCGCTGTTCACGTCGGTGCCGAAGGACTTGATGAACGAACCGGTGTACGTGTACGCGAGGCGGGCCTGGATGCCGTGCTTCTCGTAGAAGATCGCAGCGTTGTAGATTTTGCCGGCCTGTTTCGCGAAGTGCATCTTCTCGTTCGGCCGGGTGAACAGGTGCTCCTCGGAATCCGAGAGCGTCAGGTTGAGCGAATAGCCGAAGCCGCTGAGGAACGACGGCAGCATCGTCAGCTGCTGCTGGTAGTTGAACTCCACGCCGGAGATCTTGCCGCTGCTGGCGTTCTCGGGGCGGCTGTAGCTGAGCGAGTCGAAGTTCAGGCCTTCGTAAGTGGTGAACCGCTGCGTATAGGCGTTCGTGAAGACCGGGTTCTTGATGTCCTTGTAGAAGCCGCTGACCGAGAGGATGCCGGAGCTCGCGAAATAGTACTCGGCGGTGAGGTCGAAGTTGCTCGACTCGTACGGCTTCAGGTTGGGATTACCCGACGAGATGCTGCCGGTGTAGGTGTTGGAGCCCGGGTTGACCTCGACGTAGGCGAACGTGCTCGCGCCGGCCATGTCGGCGTAGTTCGGACGGCCGATCGTGTTGGTCCAGGCACCGCGGAACTGGAGGTTCTTCCGCGGCGAGTAGCGCAGGTGCACGCCGGGCATGACGTTGGTGTAGTTCTTGGAGAACTGATTCAGCTTCACCGGCAGCACGGTGGCGCCGGCGGTGGGGAGCTCCGACTGGGTGACCTTGCCGTCGGAGTTCTCCACCCGGACGCCGGCGAGGACGGACACCGGGCCGAACTTCGTCTGCGTCATCGCGTAGCCCGCGGTGATGTCTTCCTTCATCTTGAGATCGTTGACGAAGGAATCGGAGAGCGAGCCCGACGGATTGGGCACGAAGTAATTCGGATTCGCGGCGAAGAACGCCTTGATCGCCGGCAGATTGATCTGCGGCGACATCCGGAAATCGCCGCCGAAGATCGTAGGCGCGGGTTCGGAAACGCCGAACTGCGAAAGGTTGAAGAGATTCGCGCCGGTGCCGGCGTTGAAGTCGGTGTTGTCGCGGTTCCAGTGCTTCTCGTGGCCGTAGTACTTCGCGCCGATCTGCCAGAAGCCGTCCCGGCCGAAGATCTGGCGGTCGCGCTTCAGGTTGACCGTGACCGTGTTGGTGTCCTCGCCCTGCCAGTCCTGGCGGAAGCGCACGCGGCGGAACGGATAGCTCGCGGCGTCGTAGAAATTCGCGGACGGCGTGACCTTCCAATAGAGCGTGCTCGTGTCGATGTCGTTCGGAAACGCGTTCGAGGCGGAGCGGAATTCCCAGTCCTCGCGGTCCGGCACCTCGAGGTTCGCCTTGCCGAGCGCGAGCGTGTAATCGAGGTGCGTCGCGCCGTCGCCGAGGTCGTGTTTCCCGCCGAAGGAATAGTTCAGGAGCATGTGCTTCTGGAAATAGCGCCGGAATTCCACGGTGGAGCGGCCGGTCGAGAAGTGCGCGCTCGTCGGCGTGTAGCTGGCGGGATAGGCGGTCTGGAAAAAGTCGAAGCTGTTCAGGTTGCGGCCTTCGTCGTCCTGGAAGCGGTTGTCGGAGAAACGCACGAAGTACTGGTTGCGATCGTCGGGGCGGAACTCGAGCTGGGCGTTCCAGCCGCGGCGCCAGCGCTGCACGTCGTAGTGGAAGAGCGACTCGTTCGCGGGGAACATGATCAGCGAGTCCGGGCCGCTCGGGGCGGCGGGGAACCACGGATTGCCGCCGGAGCGACGGTTCGAGATGTAGTGCCGGTAGCTGTAGCTGCCACCGATGACGAAGCCCCACTTGCCGCCGCCGAAGGTCGTGCCGTAGATCGCGCTGCCGCTGTACGGCGTGGTGCTGTTCTTTTTGAATTCACCGCGGGGACCGTTGTAGTAGCCGCTCGCGAGCGTGCCGTAGGCGAAGGGCTCGGCGCGGTCGAAGGCGCTCGGGGTGACGATGTTGACCGAGGCGCCGATCGCCTGCGCGTCCATGTCGGGCGTGACCGCCTTGACCACCTCGATGCGGCTGATGAGGTCGGCCGGCACCGCGTCCATCGCGGTTGCGCGGCTGCCGCCGTCGGGCGAGCCGGTGTTGACGCCGTTGACCGTGATATTGTTCAGCGACGAGTCGATGCCGCGCACGACGATGAAGCGGCCTTCGTTCTGGTCGATTTCCGCGAAGACACCGGGCAGGCGGCGCACCGCCTCGGCGGCGTTGCCGTCGGGCAGCTTGCCCGCACTGTCCGCCGAGACGACGTCGAGAATGGCGTTCGCCGTCCGTTTTTCCTGCAGCGCGCGGGCTTGGCCCTCGCGGTTGCCCTCGACGACGAAGCTGCCGAGCGAGACGACCTCGTCGCCAACGGTCAGATCCTCGGTCATCGCACCCAGCGTGCCCGGGCGGAGCGCGACGGAATGAGGAGCCTGCTTGTAGCCGACGTAGTCGACCACGAGCGTGTAATTGCCCTCGGGCAGGTCGGCGAAAAGGTAGCGCCCTTCCGCGTCGGTCACCGCCTGGCGGTTGAGCTCGCGGATCGTGACGGTCGCGCCGAGCAGATAGGCGTTCGTGTTGGCATCGCGCACCCGGCCGGTGAGCGTGGCCGCGGACGCGGCGAGCGTCAGCAGCGCGTGGGCGAGAAGAACACCGAAGACGAGGCGGGCGCGACGGCGGAGAAAACGAAACGAAGCAACGGCAGGAGGTACGTTCATGGTGAGGTCGAAAGCCAGCGCGGGTGCGCGGCAATGCGGCCTCATCGTGCGGGCATCATGTTACGGCCCGGCGGCATCTGCCTAACGAAGCGGTAACGATCCTGTTTCCGCCGGAACTCTCTTCACGCAAAGCGAAGGATTTTTCAGATCCGGATTTTTTAACGGGAGTAAGACCGAGGCTGGTCCGAGATCGAGCCTTCCGGCATCGGATCCCGGAGAATTAATTCGGAAGCCAGAAAGCCAAGAAGTGAAACCGGAGCTCAGAAGATTTTCCCTGGCTTCCTGGCTTTCGAATTAAACCGGATCGCTTGCCGGGTCGGGTGTCCGCAAACCGGGCGTCCCAAGGGCCGCCCCTACATTCTTCCTTCCTGCTTCCTATTTCTTTTCCTGCCTGAGTCCGTGCAGCGATTCCAGCAGCGCCGTCAGCGCGGCGTCGGCGACTTCCTCCTGCACCAGCGTGCGCGAAGCTCCGGGAAATTCGACGCGGCGGCTGAGCAGCGCAAAACTGCCGTCCTCGCGGCGGCGCGCCAGGCCCCACCAGGCGAAGGGCTGCGCCACATTCCATTCGGCGGACGGCTCGGCATAGCCGGTCGTCGCCAGCGCGAGATCGCTTCCGAACAGCAGGCAGGCGCCGCGCGCCATCTGCTCGACCACGGTGGCCGATACGCCGTTCACCGCCTCGGCTTCCTTTCGGTCGACCTTCAGATGCTTCACCTTCTGGTCGAGCCGATAGGCAGTGATCCCACCCAGGAAAAAATTGGACGCTCCGGAAATCGCGCCGATCCGCGCCTGCAGGCGTCCGCAGGTCAGACTCTCCGCCACGGACAGAGTCAACCGGGGCGCTCGCAGCATAAGATCCTTCAAATCAGGCATGAGCCCCCAATCTGCGTGTCCCAGTGGCAAACGCCACGCGAATTGCCTGAGGAGTTTAACTCAGCCCGGCCGAAGATAACGGCTTCCCGATCTTTCCCGATCCGTTTCGCGCAGAGGCGCAGAAGCGCGGAGGAAAATCATGGAGATGGAATCGAACCGTCCAACACGAGAGCCCGTGTAGGGGCGTCCCTTGGGACGACCGGGTTCCCGGTTGGCGACACGGACGGTCGTCCCAAGCGACAC
>CALFNJ010000456.1 GCA_937902865.1 uncultured Opitutaceae bacterium | reverse complement strand
ACCTGGTCGAGGTTGGCGCCCTTGACGTCCATCTTGTTGACCGCGACGAGCAGCGTCACGGCTGCCGCCTGCGCGTGCTTCAACGCCTCGTCGGTCTGCGGCCTGAAGCCGTCATCCGCCGCGACCACGAGCACCGCGCTGTCGGTGAAGATAGCGCCGCGCGCGCGCATCTTCTGGAAGGCGGCGTGACCGGGAGTGTCGAGGAAAGTGATTTTGCGACCGTTGAACTCGATCTGGTAGGCGCCGATGTGCTGCGTGATGCCGCCCGCCTCGCCGGCGGCGACGTTGGCCTTGCGGATCGCATCGAGGAGCGAGGTCTTGCCGTGGTCGACGTGGCCGAGGATGCAGACGACCGGCGGACGCGGCTGGAGGAACTTCGACTCGTCCTCCTCCGGCTTCTTCTTGTCCTTTTCCTTCTCCTTCTGCGCCTGCTGCGCAGCCGGATCGGCGCGGTGCTTGATCTCGAGGAGGTAACCGTACTTCTCCGCGACCTTGGTCGCGACGGCCTCGTCGATGTTGGAATTCATCGAGGCGAAGCCCACGAGCTGGTTCAGCTCGGAGATCAGCTTGAAAGGCTTCAGGCCCAGCGCCACCGCGAAGTCGCGCACGACGATCGGCGGCTTGAGATGGATGATCTTCACGTCACCACTCGTCGTGACCTTCACGCTCGACGGCGTCGGCGGCAGCACGGCCAGGGCCGGGGCGGACAGGCCCGGCAGCGGCGGCGGCTTCGGCGCGGCGACAGGAACCGTTACGCGCGGCGGCGCCAGCGGCGCGGGGGCCGGCGGCGGGCTGACCGGAGCCGGTGCGGACACCACGGCCGCCGGACGAATCACGGCGGGCGGCGGAGTGCTCCGCGGAGCCGGAACGGGCGGCGGAGAATAAGACGGGGGCTGCGAAAGGACGCGCGGCGGAGGCGGTGGCGCCACCGGACGCGGCGCCGGCATCACCGGCGGCAGCGGTTTCGGCGCGGCGGCGGCCTTCGAAACTTCCTTCTCACGCGCGATGTCCTGCGCGGTCTTCACGAACGGACCGGCGGGCATGCGCACCACCGGCGCTTCCGGCGCGGACGGGGCCTTCGTGGCGGGCGCGGCCGCTGCGGGAGCCGGAGCCGGCTCGGCGGGCTTCGCCGCGGCGTACTTGGGGCCGAGTTCCTGCGTCAGCGCCTCGGCTGAGATATTGTCGATCGTGCTGGAGACGCTCTTGACGTCGAATTTCCGCTCCTTGAGCAGGGACAACAATTCCTTGTTATCCATGCCAATCTTACGCGCGAGTTCGTGGATGCGGATGCTCATTCAGCTACGTTCGAAATAAATCGTGATAAGGTAAGGAGGCTTACGCCTGTTGCTGCGTCACTCGGGTGATGATGTCCTGCGCTTCCTCGGCGGTGAAGCCGGCGCTGACGAGGTCGTCCGCCTCGACGCCCTCGAAGGCGGCGGCCGAATTGATACCCATGTCCACGAGCCGCGCCGCGATGGCGGGATCGAGGGTGAAAGCCTTGGTGAGCGCGTTGATCGCGGTCTGGCGCGGATCGTCGCCGTGGGCCTTGAACTCCTCGATGTCGAGGCGCCAGCCGATCAGGCGGGAGGTCAGGCGCGCATTCTGGCCCTTGCGGCCGATTGCGATCGCGAGGTCGTCCGTCGCCACCTTGAGGAGAATGCGGTGCGTCTTGTCGTCGACGATGATCTCACGCGGCACCGCCGGCTTGAGCGCCTCGATGATCATTTCGCGCGGATCGGCGAAGTACTTCACGATGTCGATCTTCTCGCCACCGAGCTCGCGCACGATCGTCTTCACCCGCGCGCCGCGGGCACCGACGCAGGCGCCGACCGGATCCACCTTGGGATCCGCGGACGTGACCGCGATCTTCGTGCGGTAACCCGGCTCGCGGGCAAACGCCTCGATCTTCACGGTACCGTCGGCGATCTCCGTCACTTCCAGCTCGAAGAGCCGGCGGACAAATTTCGGCGAACCGCGGCTGAGGATGAGCTCAGGGCCGCGCGGCGTGGACTCGATCGCGAGCAGCAGGCAGCGGATGCGCTCGCCCGGCTGGTATTCCTCGCCCGGGACCTGCTCCTTGCCGGGCATCAGCGCCTCGGCCTTGCCGAGGTCGACGTAAAGGTCGTTGCGCTCACGGCGGCGCACGGTGCCGGTGACGATGTTGCCAACCTGGTCCTTGAAGTCGTCGTAAATGCGGTCCTTCTCGAACTGGCGCAGGCGCTGCATCACCGCCTGGCGGGCCGTCTGCGCGGCAATGCGGCCGAGGCTCGAAGGATCGACTTCCTTTTCCAGCATCTCGCCGATGACCGCACCCGGCTTAACTGCCTGGGCTTTCTCGACATGGATCTCGGTCTTCGGGTTGCTGACGGAATCGACCACCTTCAGGACCGCCCAGGCCTTGAGCTGACCGTTCTTCGGATTGATCTCGATCTTGAGCTCCTGGCCGGAATTCACGCCCTTCTGGGCCGCCGTCTTCAGGGCATTGCTGATCGTGGCAATCATGTCGGCACGACCGATGCCCTTCTCCTTCTCCATGTACTCCAGGACGGATAGAATTTCGCTGCTCATAGAAGACGTTGGGATGGTGGGAAAAAAAAAGCGGGCCTCACGGCCCACCTTTCTTGAAAAGTGGTTGTTTAAGAGTTGGTAAACTTATCGGTCCGCTCTAAAACTTGTCAAGCCCCGCACCCGAAAAGGCCCCGCTGGAACTCACGGGAATCGCAACTCGGTGGAAATGCGATGCCGGCGCGGGCCCGGTGACCGCAGAAACATTCTGATCAGGCGCGAGAGCAAGCGGGGCGTCACGCTCTTTCGCCTCCCTTTCCAGCAACCATCCCAGGAGCCCTTGAATGAGTCCGTGGCATCGCGGTTGCCGCGTCTGACCCGCCACGCCCAACTCCCGCAACATACCGGCGAGATAAGGCGGCGCATCGCCCGGAAACCAATGAAACCACAGGTCCATCAGGTCGCGGCCCGTGTGAACCGCGACCAGCGGAAAAAAGCCATCGCAGCAGAGATTGTCGAAACGCGTCCCGCCTACTGCGCCTTCGCAGAGTTCGTCCATCAAGCTCGCACGCTGGCGGCCCAGATGATGCCTGCGCCGATAAGCCGTCGTGATGGTATCATCTCTGTTGGGCTCAGCCGGAAAAACTGATGCCAGCGTCTCCAGCCGTGCCGGCCACTCCGGACGCGCCTGCGTCCAGGCTCGATACTGCCGTAGCCTCACTCGCGGATGATTCGCCGGCCGCACTCCCTGCAGACTCCAGCCGCTCCCCTCTTCCGCCAGCAGCGCCTGCGGGTCGAAATTCGGCCGCGTCCATTCCGCCAGAGAAACCCGGCCGGCGATCCGGAGCATGGGCGCGCGATTGAAACGATAACCGAGAATTTCCAGCGCGGCATGGTGACACGCCGCCGTCCAGCCCAGCCGCTGCAGCCGTACCCGGGCGAAGTGCAGCTTCTGCCGCCAGCGCTGGTTCGCGCCGCGGCGCAGCAGCGCGGCAAGTTCGGGCTGCGGCAAGCGGCCGAGTTCTTCGCACGCGCGCGCCAGCGGACGATTCGCCAACACTTCCACCGCCTCGTCCGCCGCGTATTCCTCGAGATCATGGTGGAGGAGTGGGAGCACGGTCAGGTTCGGAATATTCCGCCCTTCCGCGCCGATCGTCAGCCAGCCCGGCCGCGACGGAAACAGCACGACGTGCAGAATCACGCCCGCATAAGCCGGGTCCGCCGCGTGCCCGTGTGCCACCCAGTCCTCCGCGTGCAGGTGCAATTCCACGTCCCCGATCCGCTCGACACCACCGAGCCGCAGCCGCGCGCCCTTGAAGTCGGGTCCACCGAGCAGATTCAGCTTTCCCGGATGCAGCACCTCCAGTTTCCGTCCGTCGTCCAGCACCGTCGCCGTCACGTCAAAATCCCGCCGACGCCAGATCTTCTGAAAGATTTTCTCCGGAAACGAAAACGGACCGTACAACCCCTGAATCTCCGCCACGGCATCTTTGGAGAGGATCGGCGTCATCAACCGATAGGAACGAGGTCGTGGCGCCCAATCTTTCGAGGTGGAACGCGTTGTCCCTAACGCGTTGTTCGCTCCGTCCGTCTCTCAAGCCAGCCGAGCCTCTCAACGCGTTGGGGACAACACGTTCCACCTTTGCTTGCGGCCAGGGCCCCCGCGTTATGTCATGCCGCGCATCCCTACTATATGAACCCCGGCAAACTCATCGGCTTCGGCATTATCATCCTGGTGCTCGTCCTCGCGGGCTCGCAGTCCACGTATGTCGTCGATCCCGGCTTTCGCGGCGTCGAGGTCACGCTCGGCAAGGTGAGCGAGCAGTTCAAACCCGAGGGCTTCGGCACGAAGTCGCCGTTCATCACGCACATCGTCAACATCCCCGTCCGCCAGCTCACGCGTCCGCTGCCCGCCGAGTGCTATTCCTCCGATCTGCAGCAGGTGAATGTCACCCTGCGCGTGCTTTACCGCATTCCCGAGGCTTCGGTGGTCCAGATCTACAAGTCCTACGCCGGTGATCCGTTCGACAGCCTGATCGCCCCGCGCGTCCAGGAAGCGCTCAAGGAGGTCACCGCTTTGCAGAGCGCCGAGCAGATCGTGAAAAAGCGCGAGGACATCAAGGCCCGCACGCTCGTCGAGGCGCGCAAGAAGGTCGGCGACATCCTGCTCGTCGAGGACATCGTCCTTGAGAACATCACGCTCTCGAAGGAGCTCGAGACCGCCATCGAGTCCAAGATGGTGCAGGAGCAGGAGGCCGCCAAGGCGCGCTTCACCCAGCAGAAGGCGCAGATCGAGGCCGACACCGCCATCATCAAGGCCAAGGGCGAAGCTGAGGCTATCCGGGTCCGCGCCGAGGCGATCCGCGACAACCCCGGACTCATCCAGCTCCAGATCGTCGAGAAATGGGACGGCAAGGCCCCGCTCGTGATCGGCGGCAACGCCGGTGGCGCCGAGGGCGGCAACGGCGGCGCCAACATCCTCCTTCCGCTCGGACTGCCCTCGGGCTCCGCCGGCTCCAGCTCGGGCTCCGCTCCCGCCCGGCGATGAGCAGCCAGAAACGCAGTCCGCTCCGCACGCTCGGCTGGATCATTTCCGGCGTGGTGCTCATCGGGCTTCTTTTTCTTTTCCCGCGCGCCTTCGCGTTCGCCGAGCTCGCCGCCCGCGAGCTGCGCTATCTCTGGTGGCTCGTCCTGCTGCTCATCTTCGGGCTCTGGCTGGCGTTCTCTTTCGGAAAACGGAAAGACTGATTGGATTTTCGATTTTGGATTCTCGATTTTCGATTTCGAGCCCTGCCGAAATCAGTGGGTAGCCGCCGACCTCCCGGCGGCGGTATTGAGCACGGCGCCCGCTGAACCGCCGCCCGGAGGTCGGCGGCCACCTTCAAGGCTATCCTGGAATTCTCCGCGAGTTCTCCCGCGACTCTGCGCCTCTGCGCGAAACGGCTTGGTCTGAATGAAGTCCTTTCCTCGGCTCGTCCTTGGATCGATTCCTGTAAGAAAAATTCGGATCGAACCGATTTTTAACACGAGCCGATCCGAGGACGAACCGAGTTCAATCCAGTCGATCACCGACTCATCGACCTCCCTCCGTCCTTTCGGCCTCCGTCCTCTGTCCTCCGGCTTCCGGCCCTCTGACCATCCGGCCTTCCGGCCCCCTCCTCGCCTTCCGTCACTTGTTTCCGCTGGTCAGCTCCATCTGCAGCTTCGGCAGGTCGGCTCCGTAGGCCGGCGGCGGGCCGTTCAGTGCGGCGTCGAGATCCGCCTGGGTCAGATGATAAACCAGCACGGAGTAATTGATGTTCTCGTCCGGTTCGCGGCGGCGCAGGTACGCCGTCAGGCGCGCGAAGCGGAAGGCGTCGAAGCGCGCGAGCACCGGCGCCCAGTCTTCCGGGGAGTGCTCGTGCAGCTGCGCGAGCCGGACCTGTGGGGTGCTGTCCTCGAGCAGCGGCGCCACCGCGCGGGTGAGTTCCTGGTAAAGCGTTTCGAAGCGCTCGTTCCACGGCCCCTCCGGACCCGTGATCGGGTAGTTCAGCGGCTGGAGCATGGTCGCGCTGATCAGATACGTGCCCGGCAACAGGCGCAGCGCCTTCGCATTCTTCAGCATCACCACCTGGATGCGTCCGTCCGCTTGCGGAAGCACGCCCGCAAATTCGTACGTGGGATGGCTTTGCCGCACCGTATTGATCCATCCGTCGATCTGCTCCCGCGGCAGGACCGTGCTGAACAGGGGCGGCGGCACGTCCTGCCCCGGCGCCGAGAACAGCCGTTCCGTCCGGATCGCATAGAGCGCCGGATCGTCGAGGCCGAAATAGGAGAAATAAACCGGGCCGTTCGTCGGATGGCGGTCGAGGTAGGCTTTGACGGCCGGCAGGTCCTGCCCCCAGTCGAGTGAGCTGTCGACGAGGTGCCGATAGCCCTGCGCCGGTCCGCCCGCGATCGCGTTGAAGTACGCGAGGTAGTTCGGATATCGCCAACCGATCTCGGCCACCAATGCCACCGTGAGTCCGCCCAGCACCACCGCCATCGCACGGCGATAACGCACCGTTTCCGCGAGCCAGAGCACCGCCGCGCCACCGAGGATGCAAAGCGGCGGATAGGCCGTGAGCAGATGGCGGTGACCAATGTTCAGATGACTCGCCAACACCGTCGCAAGGTAAACGACCAGCAGGCTCCACAGCGGCAGCGTCTCATAAAACGAAACCGATGAAGATCGAGATCGGGCCGAAAATGAGGACGCGACCTCCGGGCGCGTTTGGTTTGCCTCGCCGTCCGCAGCATCCGCCGCCCGGAGGTCGGCGGCCACCCCGGAACTCCGGCGCCTCCGCCCGATTCCCGCCGCCAAAGCCAGGAGGCAGATCGCCAGCATCGGGAGCGGCGTCTTGACGAGAAACGCATACGGGAAAAACCACCGGTTGCCCGTGAGGTTGATCTCGCCGTTGAGAAATCCGATGCGGACGCCCGAGAAGCGCCAGACATTCGCATAGCCGTACAGATAAGCCTCAGGCAGCAGGTGATGCGTCCGCGCAAAATCCACGAGCTTCACCGGCCACGCCGGCGGCGGTTCCGCGAGCCGCGCGTCGACTTGTCGAGCCTGCTCCGGCGTCAGCACGTCCCGGCGGATGGCGTTGAACGAGGCGACACGCGCATCGTCCCACGGCATGAGCGGCCCGTCGCTTTTTGGCAGGAGCTGCACCATCCGCGCCCGCTGGGCATCGCTCAGCGTCAGCTGATCCACGAGGTCGATCGGATCCGGTTTCCCGAGCACCAATTCCCAGCGGTGCAGGAAACGTCCGGGTCCAACTTTCGCCGGATCGCCGAAAGCGTCATAACGAAAACCGTAAAGTCCCCACACCACGATCCAGGCGATCAGGATCTGGACCGCCGCCACGCCGGCGAGCGCGAGCGCCTGCTGACCGCGGCGCGTGAGTTCGCGCGGCTGGCCGATCGCCAGCACCAGCGGTCTCCGTCCGAGCCATCGCGCGACGATCAGCGGCAGCAGCATCACCACGAGCAGCACCGCCGACATTTTCGCGCCGCACAAACCACCGACGCAGAGTCCGCCGAGGATCACCCGGCCAAGCGTGATCCGATGCGCCACGTCCCAGAGGCACCACACCGCCGCGAGAAAGAAGAACGCGGAAATCGTGTCCGAGGTCATCAGTGCCCCGTTGGCGAGGATGATCGGGCTCAACACGTACAGCAGCAGCGAAAGCATGCCGCCGAGCGGACCAAAGAGCCGCCGCGACCAGCCCCACACGAGCGCGCCCAGCGCCACCGCGACCATGCTCATGATCGCGTGCCCGCGCGCCAGCATCGCCTTCTCGTCGTGCCCCATCTCCTGAAACCACTGCCGGCCCAGCATCCACACATCACAATCCTGCCAGCCCGGCGCATCGGTCCCGGGAAACTCGAATTGCTTCCCACCCCAGACCAGCGGCAACGCCATCAGACGTTGCGGCAGATTCCCGTTTTCCGGATCGAGCCGGTAATCCTGGAAGTGCCAGTAACTGTACCCCGCCGTGACGTGCCCGACCTCAACGTAGGTCAGTCCCTTAGTGCTCAC
>CALFNJ010000455.1 GCA_937902865.1 uncultured Opitutaceae bacterium | reverse complement strand
AATGGTCGGGCTGGTGAGATTCGAACTCACGACCTCTTGCACCCCATGCAAGCGCGCTACCAGGCTACGCTACAGCCCGAACAAGGAGGGGTCACAAAGCGGCATGCGGGGGGCCGACGCAAGTGCTTTTTCGAGCGCTTCCCAATTCACAATTTCACCTCGGTGCACGAAGCCGCGAAGGTGCCGCACGAGCCGCTTTCAGCTCTGCTTCTCTGCGGATTTCTCCGTCTTCGGCATGCCTCCAAAAAACTCCAAGGTCGGAATCGGGTAATGTCCTAATTTGAAAAAATGCCTTGAAGGTAGGGCGAACCGTCCCGGTGAGCCGCGGCTCGGCGGGGACGCCTCGCCCTACCGAATTAGGACACTACCAGGAATCGGGCTTCGTTGAGCCTTCGCCGCGAGCTTCCCCATACCTCATCACCGAAGCCGGCTCTCCCCAAAACTGGGGACACGAAAGGAGTTCTCATCCAAGCAGGGCCGGTGTTTCGCTTCTTCCGTTTCTCAGCCACCGTCGCGGCCCGCCCTTTTCCCTTTTTCCCAGCATGCGTTCATCATTCCTGTTTTTCCCGAGCCTTGCGCTGCTCACCCTTCTCTCCGCCGCAGGCTATGCCCAAGCACCGGCTCCTGCTCCTGCTCGCACAATGGCCGAGGGCGGCAATGATCCCACCGGCTACGACATGGCTCCGGAGACCCGCCTCGAGGTGGTCGAAGCGGCCGTCGCCGCCCTGCCCGGCCAGCTTCCCGCGGGGCCCTTTCAGCCAACGTGGGAATCGCTCCGGGCCAACTACCGCGTGCCTTCGTGGTTCGTCGAGGCGAAGTTCGGCCTGTTCATGCATTGGGGACTCTACTCCGTGCCCGCCCACCACAACGAATGGTATGAGAAGCACATGTATGCCGCGGACCGCCAGTGGCACGTCGAGCACTTCGGCCCGCAGGACAAGTTCGGCTACAAAGATTTCATCCCGCTGTTCACCGCCGAAAAATTCGACGCCGATGCCTGGGCCGCGCTGTTCAAGCAGTCCGGCGCCCGCTTCGTCATCCCGACCGCCCAGCACCACGACAATTTCGCGCTCTGGGACAGCGCCGTCACGCCGTTCAACGCCAGGCAAATGGGACCGAAACGCGACCTCATCGGCGAGCTGGCCCGCGCGGTCCGCGCCCAAGGCCTCAAGTTCGGCGTCTCCAACCACGGGATCGAAAACTTCCAGTTCATCAATCCGCCGCCGGACCTGGCCGCCGATCTCCAGGCGAAGCACGCCGATCTCTACGATCCGAAGTGGGCCGATTTTTATCACGTGGCCGACCGCAGCGATGCCGCGTGCATCAAATTCCTCACCGACTGGTACGCGCGCAACGTGGAGCTGATCGAGAAATACCACCCCGACATGCTCTGGTTCGACAACGGCGTGGACCAGCGCTACCTCGACCCGCTCAAGCTGCGCATCGCAGCCTATTACTACAACCGCGCGAAAGCCTGGGGCCAGGACGTGTCGCTCAGCACAAAGAAGGCGGCCTACGCGCCGGACAACAACAACCTCCACACGATCGGTTCGATCCTCGATTTCGAGAAAATCGGGATCCGCTCGCCGGCCGGCATCCGGCCGGGAGTGTGGCAGGTGGACGAACCGATCGGTTCCACCTGGGGTTACACGAGTGACATGCGCGTCTCGGGCCCCGGCCCGCTGATCGCCAAGCTCGCCGACACGGTCAGCAAGAACGGCACGCTCCTCCTCAACCTTTCGCCCAAGGCCGACGGCACCATCCCGGCAGAGCAGCAAGCGACGCTGCGCGAGATCGGTGCCTGGCTTGCGGTGAATGGCGAGGCGATCTACGGCACCCTCAACTGGACGATCTTCGGCGAGGATCATCGCCGGGGCAGTGACACGACAGGATCGAATCTCCGCTTCACGGTGAAGGGCGACATCCTCTACGTCATCCTTCTCGGCGAATGGCCGTCCGAGGAAATTTCCATCGACTCACTGCCCCTCGGAGACGAGGCGGGCGCCCCCACCAAAGTCACCCTCCTCGGCACGACCAAGGCGCTCGACTTCACGCAGGACAGCCAAGGTCTGCACGTGCAGCTGCCACCCACGGCTCCGAGCCCCTATGGAGCGACGTTGAAGATCTCGGGATTGAAACTGAACGCCCCGACCTGGACCGCCTCCGGAAATCCGGAATAAGTCACCGAAGCGCGCGCCCTTCACCAACGCGGCCGGAGATCACGAGCTTCGAGCCAGTTTCACGCAGAGGACGCGAAGAACGCAGAGATCGGCGGATAGTCCTCTGTGTCCTCCGCGTCCTCTGTGTGAAACTGGCTTGGGTGGGAGCCGTTCCCGTCTCTTCTTCGGCTCGTCTCGATCGGGAAATCCCCCGCCTCACTGCGCAATGTGCAGCTGGCGGTAGACGACCCGGTTGCGCGTGGTCATCTGGACGTCAGTGCGATTCTGCAGGTCCTTGGGCAGCGCAGCCCAGGCGCAGTTCTCCGTACCGTTCGGAACCGGACGCTGGGCTTCGCAGAAGAGGAAGTGCGGCACGCCGGGCGGGACGGTGATCGTGAAGGTGCCGTCCTCGTTGGTCGTCGCCGTCGCCAGCGGCTTGGGCACATCGATGCTTTGCGCCGTGCCCTTGAACGCCTGGACCGCCTCGATCGGGAAGGCGTACACGGTGGCGCCGCCGAACTTGTAGACCCCTTCGGCGGGTCTGCCGCCATTGGTCTGGTTGCGGTTCACGGTCGGGAGAAACACCGTGCCCTGATAAACAATTGGGTCGGTCGCCGAGTCTGCAACTGCCGGCGTCGGGGCCACCGGGGCGCCTTCGGGCGCTTTCGGAACCGCGGGATGCGTCACTTCGTAACGACCGCGCGCCATGATCGCCGCCTTCTGACTGTCCGCGATGTCCGCATAACGGATCGTAGCCGCGCCTTCTGCGGGCGGGAGTACGACGGGGGCCGTCTCCCAGCGCAGAACCGTGACCTTGTGCAGGACGGCTCCGTTGCGCAGGTGCACATCACTCGGCACCGGCGGCGGCGGCTCGTCGGCCGGTGCTGCGTCCTCCCCTCGCACGGAAAGGGCCCGAGTCATGGCCGCCCCCACCAACACCAGCAGCAGGCGCAGCGTCTTTCGCATGGGCGGGACTAGACGCGGTCAGCGATTCCACGGCAATTCGCAAAGCGCCGCAGAAAGTAAAAACGGCGGAAATCGCGGATCTTTTACTCCATTCTAAAAAGGTAGGGACGGGCGGCCCGCCCGTCCGGTTGGATTCAGTCAAACTTTTCGATCCATTTTTTACAGGAGGAAGACCGAGGCCGATCCGAGACTGACATTCTGGTCCTCGGTTCGTCCTCGGTATTCCTCCTGTGAAAAGGATCGCGAGTTGACGGAGCCGAAGCGGATGGGCAGGCCGCCCATCCGATTGCGGTCTTTAGGTGGACCGCGTTGACCTCAACGCGGTGTTTGGCTCCGTCGGCCATTTGCCGTGGACAGACATTCCAACGCGTTGGGGTCAACGCGTTCCACCTCGAACACGGAGCGGAAGCGGACGGGCGGCCCGCCCGTCCGGTTGGACTCGGCCAAATGTTTCGATCCATTTTTTACAGGAGGAATACCGAGGCCGATCCGAGACTGATATTCCGATCCTCGGTTCGTCCCCGGTCTTCCTCCTGTGAAAAGGATCGCGAGTTGACGGAGCCGAAGCGGATGGGCAGGCCGCCCATCCGATTGCGGTCTTTAGGTGGACCGCGTTGACCTCAACGCGGTGTTTGGCTCCGTCGGCCATTTGCCGTGGACAGACATTCCAACGCGTTGGGGTCAACGCGTTCCACCTCGAACACGGAGCGGAAGCGGACGGGCGGCCCGCCCGTCCGGTTGGACTCGGCCAAATGTTTCGATCCATTTTTTACAGGAGGAATACCGAGGCCGATCCGAGACTGATATTCCGATCCTCGGTTCGTCCCCGGTATTCCTCCTGTGAAAAGGATCGCGAGTTGACGGAGCCGAAGCGGACGGGCGGGCCGCCCGTCCCTACCCTCGATCCGTTAGGCCTTCGCCTCCGCGCCCGGCGCCGGCTGGCGCGGGGTTCGGCTGTGCCGCCAGGTCGGACGATCAGTTTCGCCCTGGCCGGGCCCTGATGCGATCGCTCCGGTCGCCGCGGGCAACGCTTCCTCGGGTGGCGGCCAGGAACGCGGCGCGATCTCTTCCGAAGTCCGCCATTCGCGCATCGGCTTTCCTTCCTCGCGCGCCTTCGGCAGGCACTGTGGATATTTCTCGTGCACGAAGCCGATCGCCTTTTCGCGCAGCTCGCACTGCAGGTCGAAGGAGCTGCCGGCGTTCCCCGCGCTGCCCAGCACACGGATCTCCATGCTGTAGTGGTCGGCGTTGGTTACCTGCACCGCGAATGTCGCCTTGTCCCAGAATTTCGACTGCTCGATCACCTGCTTCAGGTACTGGCGCAGTTCCGCCACGGGGAAGCTGAAGTCCACGCGGAAGGTCATGGGCGAAAGAATATTCGCCGACGATCGCGTCCAGTTTTGCACCGGCTGCTCGATGAAGAAGCTCAGCGGCACCACCAGACGGCGGAGGTCCCAGATGCGAACCACCACGTAGGTGAGCGTGATTTCCTCCACGAAGCCGACTTCGTTCTGGACCACGACCTGATCGCCGATGCGGATCGGCTGGGTCAGCGCGATCTGCAGGCCGGCGAAGAGATTGCCGAGGCTCCGCTGCGCCGCGAAGCCGAGGATGATGCCTGCCACGCCGGCCGAGGCGAGAATGCTGCGGCCGATGTCGCGGACTTCATCGAACATCATCAGCACCGCGGCGAAGGCGAACACCGTGATCAGCACCATCGCGATTTTCCGCAGGACGCTGACCTTGGTCACCAGCGCGCGGCCGCTGAAGTTGCCGGTGGTGTTCAGATCCTTCTGGCTCAGGATCGAGGCCTCCGCCAGCAGCACAGCCCGCCGCAGGAGCCAAGTGACAGCGCCGACGAGCGCGATCGAGAGCAGCTTCCGCACGACCTCCATGCCGTCGGGTGAGAGCGGCCAGGTCCGCACGAGGAGGATCAGCGCGAAGATCGGCACGGTGACGCGAAGCGCCGTCCCCAGCAGCGGCAGGAAAATATCATCCCAACGGCTCGGCGTGCTCGCCGCGATCCGGCGGAAATGCACATCGAGCACCTTGGCCGCGCTGTAGAAAAACCAGAAGAGCGCCACAAACACCCCGATGCCGGCGACCTGCCGCAACGTCGCCTGCAGCCACGCCCAGTCCGAGGACGCTCCCGCTTCGCCCGCCGTCAGGGCGCGCGCCACACCGTAGAGTCCGTAGTACCACACGAGGAGGCAGGCCGGGCCGATCGCGGCCCCGATCAGATCGCGCCAGAGCCGGCGATCCGCCTCCGCGTGGTTTTCGCCGTCCGGCGTTCCCGCCGGCGTGGTCGCCGCCGCGTCGATGCGCTTCAGGAAGTGATGATGCAGCCGGCGCAGCACGTAGAGGAAAACAAGCGTCAACCCGAGGAGCACCGCGATCAGTTGGAAACGGGGATTCTGGAAAAAATGTTCGAACTGTTGCATCGAGTCCTAGATGCCATTTCGCCGCGGCGGTTCCTTGTCGCGTCATCCCCCGGTCGCAGCGTGTAGCAGCGGCGGTGACGCCGCTGAGCCCGCGGACCGAGCCGCGGCTTTATGCTCCCAACGGCTCGAACCCAGCGGCCTCACGGCCGCTGCTACATCTGAGGCCGCACAAATCGCCGACTCATCGCCATCCCGGCCCGAAAATGGGACGCGACCTCTCGGTCGCGTGGCTCGAGGGTGGGCGCGTTATCCCTAACGCGCCGGTTTCGCTCCACCAGTCATGAAACGCGGATAACGGTTTCGGCGCGTTAGGGATAACGCGCCCTACCTTCAAAGCCCCGGGGAAATCCCGGACCCGCGCCTACGGGGCACCGTCGACCAACTCCGGAGTCCATGCCGGTCATGGCCGGGTCCGTCAGCACACAGCGTCGCTTGCCCATCGGCGCCGAAGTTCAGCGCGAGGGCGGAGTGCATTTCCGGGTCTGGGCGCCCGCCAGCGCCACGGTTGCGATTGAATTCAGCCCGGAGGAGGTTGACGACAACGCCGCTCTTTTTCCCTTGGAGCACGAATCCGACGGATATTTTTCCGGACTCTGCGCCGACGCGCGCGCCGGTCAGCGTTACAAGATCCGCCTCGCGAACGGGGTCTTTCCGGACCCGGCGTCGCGCTTCCAGCCGGAAGGTCCGCATGGTCCTTCGAAAATCGTCGATCCCGAGACATTCGATTGGACCGACGGCGCGTGGCGCGGGCGTCCCGCCCACGAGCGGATCGGCTACGAACTGCACCTCGGCACCTTCACGCCCGAAGGCACCTGGGCCGCGGCGCTCGGCCAGCTCGAGGAGCTCGCGCGGCTCGGCCTCACGTTTATCGAAATCATGCCGCTCGCGGAATTTCCCGGCCGCTTCGGCTGGGGTTACGATGGCGTGAACCTGTTCGCGCCGAGCCATCTCTACGGTCCGCCGGACGACGTCCGCCGTTTCATCAACCGCGCCCACGAGCTCCGGCTGATGGTGATCCTCGATGTCGTCTACAACCACTTCGGTCCCGACGGAAATTACCTCGCCCAGTTCTCGCGCGACTACTTCAGCCGGAACTACAGCTGCGAGTGGGGCGACGCACTCAACTTTGACGGCGAAAACTCCGGACCGGTCCGGGAGTTCTTCCTCAGCAACGCGCGCTACTGGACCGAGGAGTTTCACTTCGACGGCCTGCGCTTCGACGCGACCCAGCAGATCTTCGACCGGTCGCCGTCGCCGATCCTCCGCGACATCACTCATGCGCTGCGGGCGGCCACGCCCGGCCGCACGCTCTATCTCGTCGGGGAAAACGAAGCGCAGAGCGCGAGCCTCGCCCGGCTCGAGTCCGCCGGGGGTTGCGGACTCGATGCATTGTGGAACGACGATTTCCACCATGCCGCGATGGTCGCGGCGACCGGACGCACCGAGGCCTACTATCTCGACTATCGCGGCACCGCCCAGGAACTGATCTCGGCGGTCAAGCGCGGCTTCCTCTATCAGGGCCAGTGGCACCGCTGGCAGGCCCACCGTCGCGGGCATCCGGCCTTCGAGCTCACGCCGGAAAACTTCGTCATCTTCCTGCAGAACCACGACCAGGTGGCGAACGCGCTGCACGGCCATCGCCTGCACCAGCTCGCCAGCCCCGCGCATTGTCGCGCGCTCACCGCCTTGCTGTTGCTCGCGCCCTCGACACCGATGCTCTTCCAGGGCCAGGAGTTCGGCTCCTCGGCGCCGTTCCTGTTCTTCGTCGACCATCATCCCGAGCTCGGGCGCGACGTGCGGGCCGGCCGGCTGCGGTTCCTGCAGCAATTCCGCAGCATCGCCACCGACGAGGCGCAGGACGTGCCGCCTGATCCCGGCGAGGAACGGACGTTCCTGCGCTGCAAATTGGACTTCGCCGAACGTGAGCGCCACGCGCCCACGTATCGCCTCCACGCGGACCTGATCCGACTCCGGCGCGAGGATCCGGTCTTCTCCGAGCCCGGAGAAATCGACGGGGCGGTGCTCTCCGACCGGGCTTTCGTGCTGCGTTATTTTTCCGCCGCCGCCGGCGACCGCCTGCTCCTCGTCAACCTCGGCCCCGAACTGCACTACAACCCTGCACCGGAACCGCTGCTCGCCCCGATGGAGGACCAGGGCTGGCGCACGCTCTGGTCGAGCGAATCACCGTGCTACGACGGCTACGGCACCCCTTCCCTCGAGACCCGCGACGGCTGGATCCTTCCGGCCGCCTCCGCCGTGGTCCTCCAACCCGACGCCTCCCCCGCCCTTCCTCATGCCCGACTTAGTGAGAAAAATTGATTTCGCCTCGGCCCGCCCCGAGTCGATTCCCACGCTGCTCCGCAACCAGTGGCTCGTAACCAACGGCCTCGGCGGCTTCGCCTCCGGCACGCTCTCCGGCGAGGTGACTTGGAAATATCACGGCCTGCTCGTCGCGGCGCTTCCATCGCCCGAGGGCCGCACGCTGATGCTCAATCACCTGGCCGAGAGCGTGCGCCGCGGCGCCGGACCGCTGATCTCGTTTGCGGGCGCGTCGAGCTCATCCCCGTCCCCGGGCGCCGCCGCCAACTACCTCGTCGATTTCTGGCTTGAGAACCAGCAACCGCACTGGCGCTACCGCATCGGGGATCTCGAGATCGAGAAGCGTCTGCTGATGCTCTACCTGCAGAACACGGTGCATATTTCCTACACGCTGCGCAGCGCGGCGGAAGACGTGACTCTGGAGCTTCGTCCGTCGATGCACTTCCGGCCCTTCGAGAGCGCGGTCGGCCGTCCGCTCGGCGACGGCTATGAGGTCCGCTCGCACGCGCTGCATTATGAAATCGTCTCCCACGAACATTATCCGCCCCTGCGCCTGATTCTAGAGGGCGGCGGCACCGAGTTCACCAACGACGGCGGCTCGACCCGCGAGATTTTCTACGAACGCGACGCCGCCCGTGGCTACGATGCGCGCGGACCGCTGTGGTCACCGGGATTTTTTTCCGCGCCGCTTCATTCCGGGCAGACGCTGACCTTCATCGCTTCGACCGAGTCCTGGCACACGCTGCTCGCGCTCGATCCCGAAGCCGCCCGCTCAACCGAGCAGGAACGCCGCCGGCGCCTGCTGCGCATCGCCCAGCCCGCGGCGCAGGTTGGCGTCGCCGCGGAGCTCGTGCTCGCCGCCGACCAGTTCATCATCTCGCCGGCGGGCCGCATCAAGGACGCCGCCCGCGCCCGCGCGGCCGGCGACGAACTGCGGAGCGTGATCGCGGGCTACCACTGGTTCACCGATTGGGGGCGCGACACGATGATCAGCCTCGACGGCCTTACGCTCGTCACCGGCCGGCACCAGGAGGCGGCGTGGATCCTCCGCACCTTCGCCCAATACGTGCGCGACGGACTGATCCCGAACCTGTTTCCCGAAGGCCGCAACGAGGGTCTCTATCACACGGCCGACGCGACGCTGTGGTTCTTCCACGCGATCCATCGCTACGAGCAGGTCACGCGCGACCACGTCCCGCTCCAGGCGCTCCTTCCGGTCCTCCGGGACATCGTCGAACGCCATCTCGCCGGCACGAAATTCGGCATCGGCGTCGATCCCGACGACGGACTTCTGCGCGAAGGCCAGGAAGGTTATCAGCTCACCTGGATGGATGCGAAAGTCGGCGACTGGGTCGTCACACCCCGCCGCGGGAAGGCGGTCGAAATCAACGCGCTCTGGTACAACGCGCTCCGCCTGCTCGAGGGCTGGATGCGCTCGACCGGGGAGACGGCATTCGCCGACCAGCTCGGACAACACGCCGCGCGCGCGCAGGCCTCCTTCAATGCCCGGTTCTGGAACGAGGCGAAGGGCTGCCTCTACGACGTCGTCGACGGCGAGAAAGGCCGGACCGATGACGCCGTGCGGCCCAATCAGGTCATGGCGATCTCGTTGTCCTATCCCGTGCTCGCGCCCGAGCGCTGGGAGCCGGTGCTGCACGTCGTGAAGGAAAAGCTGCTGACGCCGCTTGGCCTTCGTTCGCTCAGTCCGGACCATCCCGACTACAAGGTGAAGTACTCCGGCGACCTTCGTGCCCGCGACGCCGCCTACCACCAGGGGACGGTCTGGGCCTGGCTGATCGGACCGTTCATCGACGCCTGGCTGCGCGTGCATCCGGATCACCCGAGCCGCGCCCGCAAATTTCTCGAAGGCTTCGAATCCCATCTCAACGACGGCTGCGTCGGCTCGATCAGCGAAATCTTCGACGCCGAAGCGCCCTACACCGAACGCGGCTGCATCGCCCAGGCCTGGAGCGTGGCCGAAGTCCTGCGCTGCTACGTCCGCACCGCCGGCAGCGAAAAGCCGCTCAAAGCGGAATCGGATTGATC
>CALFNJ010000454.1 GCA_937902865.1 uncultured Opitutaceae bacterium | reverse complement strand
CGGCGCACCGAACATCGCCACCACGGCATCGCCGATGTACTTGTCGAGCGTGCCGCCCTGCGACTGGACGATGTCCGTGCAGGCCGTGAGATACTCGTTCATCAGCTCGACGAGTTTTGCCGGCGGCAGCTTTTCGGAAAAGGTGGAGAACGACTGGATGTCGCTGAAATACGGCGTGATCTCATCCTCGTGACCGCCGAGCTGCGGATCCTCGGCCGACTCGACCATGCGATGAACGAGCTGCGGCGAAACGTAGGCGCCGAACATGCCCTTGATGCGGCCCTTTTGTTTCTCCTCGAGGATCAGCTGCCAGATGATGGCGGTGAAGCTGGTCGTGAAGATCGAACCCAGCGGTGCCGTCAGCGGCAGGATCAGGTTCTGGTCGGCAAACAGCCAGAAGGCCAAAAAGACATAGGCCGTCAGCAGCAGCGCCGCGGTGAGTTTGGAACGAAGCCCTCTCGCGCCGCCGGCCGACGCAAAGACGCTGATCAGCAGGGTGAGAGCGAATACCAGCAGGTAATCCAGCCACGCCACGCCCTTCCAGGTGGGAAAGCGCCGCAGGTATTGGCCGGAGACGATGGTTTTAAGCAGGTTCCCGTGCACGCTCACCTTCGGCACCGGCAGTTCATCGAACGACGTCGGCGCCAAGTCCTGCTGCAGTGGATCCACCGGACCGATCAGCACCACCGCGTCCTTGAATCCCGGCTGCGCGAAAAATTCCTGCGCCGCCTTCTTCTCGGCCGGATCCTCGGATTTCAGGAGTTCCTCGTACCCGAACACCGTCGAAAAACTGATCCGCGGATTCTGCTCCGACTCCCACCGCGAAAACCAATTCACTTCGATGAGCTGGCCATCGTAGAGCGGAACGACCGCCTTGGTCGCCCCGTCGGGCTGCACGAAATCGATTTCGTCGTCCTTGATCTGCACCGAATCGAGCGGCAGCCCCCAATAGAGCCGCGCCAGCTCGATCGCCATGTGCGGGTAGGTTTTGACGGCGGTGCGGGCAAAGGCGGGCACGATGCGCGTTCCGCTCTCCATGGTGTCGATCAGTCCCACGAAGGGAGGGGTCCATAGCTTCGGATGGTCCAGATCGAAGCTGATTTCAAATTCCGGCGTTTCCGGCGGCTCGATCTTTTCGAGCGGCCGCTTCTCCTGGCGCACGAGTGGCAGCGTCCGCTCGGTCAGCCGGCCATTGATGTCGCGGAACTGCTGGCCCGCGTAGCCCGCGGCCAGCACAACCGGCGGACTTTTGCTCAGATACTTGCCGAACTCGATGTTGCCCTCGACCCGCTTATGCCAGTCGACCGACTCCGACATTCCCGCGGTCGAAAAGACAAAGTCCATGCCCACGGCCCGCACTCCCGCCGTGCCGATCAGCGCGTCGGCCACCCGCGAAAAGTACATCCGGCTCCAGGGAAAGCCGCCGATTTCGCTCAGCGACTGCGAGTCGACATTGACGTAGACAATCTTGACCGGCGCAGTGAGCTCCCCCCGAGCCTGGAACCGCCAGTCGATCGTGCGTCGCTCGAAAAACCGCAGAAGCTCGAAGTGGCTCAACAGGCACCAAATCAGCGGAATCGGCAGGAGGAGCAGCCAGCGCCCAAAGGGCAGCGTGAACTTCTTCTTCGGCGGGGGCACGGCGCGCAAACGTAGCGGCGGAAGAGTCAAACGGAAGTCAGAACTCCGTCGGCAGGAGGCGAAAAAAAGCCCGGACGGCGAACCGTCCGGGCTTTCTAAAAATCAATCGCAGGACCGGTTACTTGCCCGCGCCCGAGGTCACCGTATCATTATTCTTGGGCGGATTCGCCGTCGTATTGTCCTGCGCCGGGGTCGTGTCGCCGCCTCCGTTTCCGCCGCTCGGCGGCGTCGGAGTGATCACGACGTTGGCGACCGCTTGGGCGATTTGCTGCACCGTAGCCAGCACCTGCTGCGTGGAGGTCGCCGGCGCATCCGTCACCGTCGGAACCACCACCGTGGCTCCAGTGGAGGTAGTGACGGTGACCTGTCCAGTCTGGTCGTTCACCGTGACAGTGATGTCCGCAAGCACGACTTCCTTGTTGTCCGTCACGGCCACCGGAGGGGTCACCGTGCCGTTGGCCGCTGCCGTCGACAGTTCGACGTTACCCTCGACCGTGGTGAGGGAGAAGAAGGCTTTGCCCGTGCCGTCCGGACGGTAAACAATTCGGAACGTGGTACCGCGGATGCCGGCGGCGCCGACCGGGGTGTTAATGTTGAAGGAAGAGCCTTGGGTGGTCTTGAGGTGCGCCACTTTTCCCACGAGTTCACCACGTGTCAGCTTCAGCTTGGTCGTCGAGGTGGTCGGCTCGTCCGTCATGGTGGACGCATCCATGGTGCCGCTGAACGGATCCTGGGTAAATTGCTCGACATCCAGTTCGGACTCCGTGCCGAGATTGACGGTAGCGCCGTTCGAGAACACCAGCACCACGCTGGCGCCCTTGGTGGTCCGGACGATCACGCCCTGCGCCAAATTCTGATTATTGGCCACAGCGGTCGTCACATTGGTGGCCTTGTCGGTCGCCGTCACCTCACCCGTCACTTTCGCGGCCTTGATCCAGCCGGCAGGCTGCTGTGCAGAGGCCTGAAGCGTGAAAACCGCAAAAAAGCCGAGCAGGCAAAGCCAGGAAAGCAGTTTCGAATGCATGGGGGATGAGAATTAGCGGGAATCTGCCAAACGTTGGCGCAGAGCCTCGGCTTGGCTATTTCCTGGGTCAAGACGCAAACTGGTCGCAACCGCAGCGCGGGCCACGAGTTTATAGATCGGATCCAAAGACAGATGATAAGCTTGGTAGTACCAAGTCTCTGACAGGGAGGGAGCTAGACGAAGGGCTTCCGCAAAGGCGTCCCCTCCTTCAACCCAGCGGTGCTGCAGGTCGAGCGATCCGCCCAGCCGGATCCAGTACTCCGACACGGCCGGCCCAAGCCCAACCGCCCGCCGAGCATAAACTTCCGCCTCGCGACCAAGCACCGGCCTTTGCGGCGCGTCGTCATGATGCGTCCATAGCTCCACTGCATAGGCGCGATCCGCCCATGCCTGGGCGCTCAACGGATCGATCGCGGTCGCGCGGGCAAGAATCTCCCTCCCCTGCGCATACAGCGCTCGCTCCGCGTCGGCCGATAGCGGCTCCCGCGTACTGTGATCGACTTCGCGCCGCCAGGCATAGCGAAGCGCCTCCGCCCGATAGTGCGGCAGGACAAATCCCAGAACCGCAACCGCTACTCCAACCAACAGAGCCACGTCGAGCAGACGCTTCCCAAAGCCGATCGCGCTTGCCGGCTCGGTCCGAGGGATTCGCCACGACCGACGCACGATCAGCGCCGCGGTCGTCGCCACCATCATCGCGATCGCCGGAATTTTCAGGTGGAAATCAACGAACAGATGCAGCGCGAACGCGAGCAGGCCGAGCATCAGACCCTGGATCACGAACGGATCGTCGATGCCTCGGCTGCGTCCGCTTTCTCCCGATTCCTGGCCACGCAAACATCGCCAGGCGATCACTCCGACAGCGCCGAGGAGCAGGCCAAAACCCACGAGTCCATAGTCGCACAGCGTGTTGAGATAGTCGTTGTGCGCCCATTCCGGATTATCGGCGAATTCCTCGGGGCGGTATTTCTCGAAGAGCACGTTGAAGCCGCCGCCGCCGCCGCCGAGTACTGGATGATCCTGAAAAATCCGCCAGGCGCCGCGCCACATGATCGGACGCGAGCGTTCCCCGTGGTTGCTCACCAGGGCATCCAGTCGACTGCGGACGATCGGAGCGGTGGAATACAGCGCCACGCCGATGGCGCCGATCACGACCGTGGTCATCGTCGTCGCCAGCAGGCGCCACAGCCAGCGCTGTCCCGTGGCGAACAGCGGCCATATCATCAACACGAGAGTCAGCGCGAACCAGGCGCCGCGGCTGCCGGTGAGCACGAGGCCCAGAACAAAGATCGCGGCCACGGCGCCGAAAAGGAATCGCTCTCCCGCAACGAGGTTACGCCGCAGCGCCAGTGCCGCGGTCGCGGGCAGTAACAGGAGAAGGAAAGCCGCCATGCTGTTCGGAATGCCGAAGGGTCCGCCGCTTCGTCCGATGAACTGATCCGCCTGGATGCGCCCCAGCATCAGCCAGTCGGGGCGCACGAACCGTTGGTAGCATTCCAGTGCCACCCCCGCGAGGCCGAGGCCCAGCAGCGCGAAGAACAGGACCGTGCGAGCGGGCCGCGAACGAATTCCGTTCAGCACGACCCAGAAGATCGCGAGCATCTGCGCCCACTCGAACCAGTCCGCCAGGCCGAGCCAGCGCACCGGCGCATGCCAGAGCACGTTCCACAAGGCATAGACGAGAAAAGGCAGCAGCCATTTTCCCGCCGGGTGCGCCCGCGCTCGCCCGGCCACGCGGGCGCCACAGTGCACGGCCAGCAGAAGGCCGTTCAGGACCACCGTTACGGTCATGGTATTCGCCAGCACTCCGCCGAGACAGGCTGTCGTCCATCCCAGGCTCACCAGCAGCAGGCCCGTCTGCGCCCATTCCCAAACCGAAACACGGGTGGATGACGAGGAAGGCGGGGGCATCGGAAAGCGGAGGCGCAGGGCCGAAGGCAGCTTGGCCTCGGAGGTCCCGTGCTTCACGACAAAAAGGCAGTCCGCAAAATTCGGAATTTCACCACAGAGACACAGAGGCACGGAGAAAACCGCCGCCGAATTTCGTCCGAAGATTGATCTCCGTGCCTCTGTGTCTCTGTGGTGAATTCCGAACGTTTCCCCGGCAATCCAATGGCAGACGGTTCAAAAAAAACGGCGCCATCCGTGAGGATGGCGCCGCGAAAGCGGACAAATGCGTTTGAACCTTAGGCGGTCGGAACGCTCTGGATCGTCTTGATGATCCGGCCGGCGACCAGGTACGGGTCGGCGGCGGAGTTCGGACGACGGTCCTCGAGGTAGCCCTTGTAGCCGTTGTTGACGAAGCTGTGCGGAACACGGATCGAAGCGCCGCGATCGGCCAGGCCGTAGCTGAACTTGTCGATCGACTGCGTCTCGTGGAGACCCGTGAGGCGGAGGTGGTTCTCCGGTCCGTAGACGGCGATGTGCTCGTCGCGGAACTGGTTGAACGCGGCCATCAGCTTCTCGAAGTAGGGCTTACCGCCCGTCTCGCGCATGTGCTTCGTCGAGAAGTTGGCATGCATGCCGGAGCCGTTCCAATCGAGCGGCGTGTTGAACGGCCCGAGGATCGGCTTGCAGCGCCATTCGATGTCGACGCCGTAACCCTCACCCAGGCGGGCGAGGATGTAGCGGGCGACCCACATCTGGTCAGCGGCGCTCTTCGAGCCCTTGCCGAAGATCTGGAATTCCCACTGGCCCTTCGCCACTTCGGCGTTGATGCCCTCGATGTTGATTCCGGCATCGAGGCAGATGTCGATGTGCTTCTCGACGATCTCGCGGGCGATGCAGCCGACGTTCTTGTAGCCGACGCCGGTGTAGTACGGGCCCTGCGGGCTCGGAAAGCCGCCCGGCGGGAAGCCGAGGGGAGCGCCGTCTTTGAAGAAGAAATATTCCTGCTCGAAGCCGAACCAGGTGTCCGGATCATCCGGAATCGTGGCGCGGGAATTCGACACGTGCGGCGTCTTGCCGTCCGGCATCATCACCTCGCACATGACCAGCACGCCGTTCTTCCGGGTCGAATCCGGGAAGACCGCGACGGGCTTCAGGACGCAATCGGAGCTCTTGCCTTCCGCCTGCTGCGTGGAGCTTCCGTCGAAGCCCCAGTTGGGCAGTTCGGCAAGCTTCGGGAAGCTCGCGAATTCCTTGATCTGCGTCTTGCTGCGCAGGCTCGCGAGCGGCGTGTAGCCGTCGAGCCAGATGTATTCCAATTTGTATTTGGCCATTGTTGGGTCGGGTTGATGAAGGATGAGTGAGGGCTCTCGTGCCCTGAACGCAGAGACCGAGGGTCCCGGACGCTCAAAAAAACGAAAACTTGGGCCAGAATTCAGCACCTTACATGCCAGAGCAACCAGAAGTTTTGTTCATGCACGGATTTGCCTCCATCAATCGGATTTGCAGGGGCTTTCGCAAATAAGTCGCGCTTGCCAGCATCCGAAACCGGGCGACTGTTGCGTTCTCCATGCGTGAAATGAAGGACACCGCCCGGGCGCTGGTTCGCATCAGCTACGATGGGCGCGTTCACAAGACTTTCCGGGGTCATCTCGCCCAAGAACGGTTCAACCACGAGGTCCGGGTCCTGCGTCGCCTGGAGGAACGGGGCTGCACCTTCGTGCCCAGGCTGCTGGAGGTGGATCCCGAGACCCTGAAGATCGTCACCACCAACTGCGGCACTCGCGTCGATCAGCTCAATCCCGAGCGCCAGAAGGAGATCTTCGCCGAGCTCGAGCAATACGGCGTGCGCCACGAGGACCACGAGCTGCGCAACATCACCTACCGGGCCGCCGACGGCCGGTTCTGCGTCATCGATTTCGAGTTTGCGACGCTGCTCGACGGGGATGCGAATTCCGTTTCCCTCAAGCCTTCCGCCGCGCAATGAGCGTCCCCTCTCCGTCCGACGATTCCTCTCCGTCGCCCGTCTCCGGCTCGCCCGCCCCGCTTCCGGCGCTCGCGCTCGACTGGTCGGGTGTCACCGACCGGGGCCGCATCCGCAGCAACAACGAGGATTCCTTCCTCGCGCTGAAGTTCGACGGACACGAGGTCCGCTACCTGGGCAAAACCGGCCATTCCTCCCTCACTGGCGCGGATTTTGTCTTCGCCGTGAGCGACGGCATGGGCGGCGCGAAGTCCGGCGAATTCGCCAGCCGCATCGCGGTCGACCGCATCACCAAGCTTTTGCCGCGCAGCTTTCGGATGTCCGCCGCCGGCCTCGCCAGCGGCTTCAATGACATCCTCAGCGAACTGTTTTCCGCGATCCACGCCGACATGCTCAAGCTCGGGTCCGCCTACGAGGAGCTCTCCGGCATGGGCGCCACGCTGAGCCTGTGCTGGTTCCGGCCGGAATGGATGTACTTCGCCCATCTCGGGGACAGTCGCATCTACTATCTCCCCCGCGACGGCGGCCTGGTCCAGGTCACGCACGATCACAGCCACGTCGGCTGGCTCCGGCGCAAGGGCCAGCTCAACGAGCGCGAGGCGCGCACCCATCCGCGTCGCAACGCGCTCCAGCAGGCGCTCGGCGCCGGTCACCAGTTCATCGATCCGCATATCGGCGCCGTCGGCCACTCGCCCGGCGATCGTTTCCTGATCTGCTCGGATGGACTCGTCGATGGCTTGTGGGACCGCCAGATCGAGGAACTCATCCGCACTCCCGCCGTGGCCGAAGCCGCGCAGACCTCCGCGCAACGCCTCGTGACCACCTCGGTGACCAGCTCCGGTCGCGACAACACCACGGCCCTCGTGATCGAGATCTCCGCCGATGGCACGCCGGCGACCGTCGGCGCGCCAAGCGGCTCTGCCTCTTCGTGAATCAGGATTTCCCGGCAAATCCAGGCAGGGACGCGCGGCCCGCGGGTCCTGGCTCGAAGATTTTCGTCTACGGCAGCCTGAAACGAGGGTTCAACAATCACGCGTTCCTGCGCGGCCAGTCCTTCCTCGGAACCGCGCGCACCGCCGCCGGCTTTCGCCTCTTCGATCTGGGTGACTATCCCGGCATGATCGCCTGGCCCGGCGATCAAGCCGGCGTCGAGGGCGAAGTCTGGGTCGTGGATGCCGCGTGCCTGGCTCGACTCGACCAGCTCGAAGGCACCGCCGAGGGCCTGTACCGTCGCGCCGCGATCGCACTGCTCGCACCTTTCGCCGGGCAGGCTGTGGAAACCTATTTCTACCTCCACTCCGTCGAAGGCCGCCGCGACGCCGGCTCAATCTGGATCGAGCGCAAAGACCGCCGCTAGAAACGGCAGATCGGTTCGGCAGCGAAACCGAATTCCGATGTCGGGGCGTCCCTTGGGATTCCCGTTTCGGCGCCGCAATCACCAACCGGTTTCCAAACCTCCCGAAAAGGGTGGCCGCCGAGCTCCGGGCGGCGGAGAGAACCCCGCAAACCGACCGCGCCCGGAGGTCACGGTCCACCTCGATCCATTCACCCCACGCCTCCGACTCAGGTTTTGAGCGATTTTTTTGGCACTCGGCGCACGCCGGTGAATTTCGCACGGAAAAGATCGTCGAGCACGTCCCGCACGTCGGGCGGAATCCGTTTCACCAAGTCGTCGAGCGGCGGCAGCTCCTTCCCGTCCGTCTCGTTTTCCACCTCCGGCTCGGCTGCCGTGACGGTCGCAACTTGAGGAGTTTCTCCATTGGTCCGGGCTTCGGCGAGGAAAGCCGATTCCGCCGCCTCGTCCGGCCAGACGTTGCCGCCGTCCGCCGCGGGAACGGCATCGGTCACCTCCGCGATCGTCTCCACTTTCGCGGGCTCGGTGGCTTCTGCCACGCTACCCAGCGTCTGCGAGAGCCGGGTCTCCAGCCGATCAATCAGTCCTTTTTTTTTTCGCTGTCGGCCGCGGCAGCCGGCGCCGGAGCTTCGTCAGCCAGCGCGGCCAGCTCCTTGATCAGACTGTCGATCGCCCGCGCCCGGCTCGCTTCCACGGCCTTCAGCAGGGTGACCTCGAAATTGATTTTCTCAGCCAAACCGAGTTTCACCCCGCCCTCGCCCTCACGAAGACCGTCCAGCAGACGCGTGAGCTGCTCGGTGGTCATCGGCGTTCCGCCCAGTTGTTCGCTGCGGCCACCCTTCGCAATCGCATCGAGCAGCGCGGTGCGCACCAGAGCCTGCAGGTCGGAGAGCAACCGGACCAGATCGCGGCCGTTGGCGTCGCATTCGTCCACCAGCGCGACGATCTTCGGATGATCTCCCGCCGCCAGCGCCGCGGCCAGCTCGGCGACCTTGTCGGCCGCGACGAGGCCATAGACATCGAGGACATCCGGCTCGGCGATCTGGTTGCCGCAGAAGGAAATCATCTGGTCGAAGATCGACTGCGCGTCGCGCATGCCGCCGTCCGCCATGCGGGCGATGCACGCCAGCGCGGCGTCGCTCGCCGTGATCTTCTCCGCCTGGGCGATGTGTTTCAGCCGCTCCACAATCAACTCGGCCGGGATCGGTTTCAGGTCGAAGCGCTGGCAGCGCGAAAGGATCGTCGGCAGCACCTTCTGCACCTCGGTCGTCGCAAAGACGAATTTCACGTGCGGCGGCGGCTCCTCAAGGGTCTTGAGCAGCGCGTTGAATGCCGCGGTCGAGAGCATGTGCACCTCGTCGATGATGTAGATCTTGTACTTCCCCTGCGCCGGCGCGTAACGCGCGGTGTCGCGGAGATCGCGCACCTGGTCGACGCCGTTGTTCGACGCGCCGTCGATCTCGATCACGTCGAGGTGCGAGCCTTCCGCGATCGCGACGCAGGCCGGATCCTTGGGATCGAAATCAACCTTCGGGCCGCCGGTGCAGTTGAGCGCCTTGGCGAAAATGCGAGCGGTGGAAGTCTTGCCCGTGCCGCGCGGCCCGACGAACAGATAGGCGTGGGCGATGCGTCCCCGGGCGATGGCGTTCTTCAGTGTCCGGACCACGTGGTCCTGGCCGACCACGTCATCGAACGTCTGCGGACGCCACTTGCGGGCGATGACTTGATAGCCGGGGGAAGACACTGCGCGTTAGTGCAAACCGGAAAGCGCACGGTGCAACTGAAATTTCCGCCGCAAACGATTTCCGGATGGGTTCACATAGAGACACGGCGGACACAGAGAAATCCACGGATCGGTCTCTGTGTCCTCCGTGTCTCTGTGTGAAACGGTTTGGCCATCCCCTGCCTTGTTAATCAGGCATCGCCGCATCCGGGCAAAAAAAGTGGCCAGGCACTCCACGGCACTAGGAGGACGTCGTTACCGTTGCTGCCTTCCGGCCCTGGCGGGGTTCACGCGCCTGCCCATGCAT
>CALFNJ010000453.1 GCA_937902865.1 uncultured Opitutaceae bacterium | reverse complement strand
CCGCCCCGGGCGGGGATGGGCAGCCCGCCATGACGGCCGCCGGAAAAGCCGCGCTCTTCCAGGCGATCGAAAACGGCAAGGGTTTCATCGGCGTGCACAGCGCCACGGACACCTGGGCTTCTCCCGGCAGCGAGGTGATCGATACCGTCGCACGCTATCACAACGACGGGGCGGCCACGAGTTCCTACGTGCGCATGCTCGGCGGGGAATTCATCCGGCACGACGACCAGCAGGTGGCCAAGTTGACGGTGGTTGACCCGAAGTTTCCCGGGATCGCCGCGGTGCCGAACGGTCTCAGCCTCCATGAGGAATGGTACTCGCTGAAGAATCTCGCGCCGGACATGCATGCGCTGCTCGTGATCGATGCGCCGGCGATGAAGGGTCCTTCCTACAAGCGGCCGCCTTATCCTGTGACCTGGGCGCGTCAGCAGGGGAAGGGCCGGGTGTTCTACACCGCCCTGGGCCATCGCGAGGACGTCTGGGAGAATCCGATCTTCCAATCGATCCTGCTCGGCGGTCTCGACTGGGCGCTCGGTCGCGTCAACGCCGACATCACGCCCAATCTCGCGCAAGCCGCTCCGCAGGCCACGACGCTGCCGCCGGTTCCGCCCAAGGCGAAGTGAGACAAAACGTTCAACGTCCCACATCCAACGTTCAACATTCAAGGTCCGGCCTCCGACGTTGAACGTTCAATGTTGAGCGTTGGATGTTGAACGTTGGCTCGAAAATTTTCCGTTCGCTTCAACCCCATCTAACCCCGATGTACCCCACATCCCGCCTGTCCCTCGGTCTGAGCCTCCTCGCCAGCCTCGGCCTTTTCCTCGGTTCTCCGCTCATCGCCGCCGAAACCTATTCCCCCGGTCCCGATTCCCAGGTCAAAGCCGGCGTGCCCCAGGGCGAGCTCGTGAAATACGATTTCGCCGCGTCGAAAATTTTTCCGGGCACGACGCGCAACGTCACGATCTACATCCCGAAACAGTATGACCCGGCCAAGCCGGCCTGCGTCTTCGTCGACCAGGATGGCGTGCAGTTCAATGCGCCCACGGTCTTCGACAATCTCATCGCCCGCGGGGAATTGCCGGTGATCGTCGGCGTTTTCGTCACGCCGGGAGTCGTCCCCGCGGCCCACCCGGAGCTCGCGCAGGATCGCTACAACCGCAGCTACGAGTACGACGGGATGGGCGACGCCTACGTGCGCTTTCTCGTCGAGGAACTGCTGCCTGACGTCGAGAAGCACACGACCGCCGACGGACGCCCCATCCGTCTTTCCCATTCCGCGAACGACCGTGCCATCGGCGGCACGAGCAGCGGGGCGATCGCCGCGTTCACCGCGGCTTGGGAGCGGCCCGAGGAGTTCAGCCGCGTGCTGAGCGGTATCGGCACCTACGTCGGGCTGCGCGGCGGCAACGATTATCCGACCCTCATCCGCAAGACCGAGCCAAAGGCGATCCGCGTCTTCCTGCAGGATGGCTCCGCCGACCAGAACATCTACGGCGGCGACTGGTGGATGGCCAACCAGGAGATGGAGCGCGCGCTCGTCTATGCCGGCTATGAGGTGAATCACACCTGGGGCACCGACGGCCACAGCGCCTCCCATCTCACCTCGATCTTCCCGGACGCCATGCGCTGGCTGTGGAGGGATTGGCCAAAGTCCGTCCAGGCGGGCAAGCTCAACACCGAGCGGCTCGGCGCCCAGCTCCTGCAGCCCGGCGAAGGCTGGCAGTTGGTGGGCGAGGGTTACGCCGCAACCGAGGGCGCCGCGGTCAACGCCAAGGGCGAGGTGTTCTTCAACGACATGATCGCCGGCAAGACCTACAAGGTCGGACTCGACGGCAAGGTCTCGCTCGTCAACGCCGATGCCAAGCAGGCCAACGGCCAGGCGTTCGATACCCAGGGACGGCTCTACTCGGTCTCGATGCGCGATCCGCGCGTGCTGCGCTACGATGCGGACGGCAAGGTGACCGTTCTCGCCGATAACCTCGCGGGCAACGACATCGTCATCGGCCGCAACGGCAACGCCTACGTCACCAATCCCCCGCCCGATCTCAGCAACGAACCCAGCAAGCTGTGGCTGTTCCGTCCGGACGGCTCGAAGCAGGTCGTCGATACCGGCGGCGTGCGCTACATGAACGGCGTGACGTTCTCGCCTGATCAGTCGCTGCTCTACGTCACCGACTACCGCTCGCACTGGGTTTACAGCTACGTCGTTCAGCCGGACGGCACGCTCGCGAGCAAGCAGCGCTATTTCTATCTCCACCAGGCGGACACCGACGACCAGACCTCGGCCGACGGCATCCGCGTCGATCGCGATGGCCACGTTTACGTCGCGACGCGCCTGGGCATCCAGATCTGCGACCAACCCGGCCGCCCGAACACGATCCTCCCGACGCCCAACCGCAAAGTCTCCAATCTCGTCTTCGGCGGCCCGAAGTTCGACATCCTCTACGCGACCTGCGGCGACAAGGTCTACAAGCGCCAGCTCGTCGGCGTCACCGGCGCCAATGCCTGGGACACGCCAAACAAAACGCCGAAGCCGCGGCTCTGAGTCGGAACTATTGGCCGCAAAAAGGCGCAAAAAACGCAAAATTCGATCCACCGACGGATCGGATTTTGCGTTTTTTGTGCCTCTTTGCGGTCAACCTCCGGTCTGACCTCTGCAATAGTTGAGGCTCCGCTTACGGCGGAAGGGCCGGCACGGGCTTGCCTGCTTTGCCGTCAGGTCGGAGCGCGAGATTGTCCGTCATCACGTAAATCGTCATGGCGAGCAGGATGAAAAGCGCGGCCACCCAGAACAGTGGAGTACGGTGC
>CALFNJ010000452.1 GCA_937902865.1 uncultured Opitutaceae bacterium | reverse complement strand
AGGAGCCACGGGAGTCGGCGGTGACCAGCTGGTAGTTCTGGCCGTTCTTTTTCAACAGGCTCTCGAGCTTCTTCACCTCCTGCGGGACGTTGTTCAGGCCATTGCGCCAGAAAAAATAGAAGGCCGGGACGGTCACCTTGCCCGCCGCGGTGATGGGATCGACGGACTGGCGGTAGGCGTCGAGGCCCTTCTTCCCGCCGATGACATCGAGCAGCTGCGCGTTGGTGCGCCCGGCCCGGCGGAGAAAATTCAGCGGCTGCCAGTTGGCGATGTTCAACTCGGCGTCGTAGCCCACGAGCGCGCGAAACACCTCCGCATTGGCCGCGAGGGGAAAGGCGACCAATGTTCCCTTGCCGCTGGCGAAAAGGGCGGCGCGGTGGGAATCGACGAGGCCCTGCGCCCCCAGCCATTTGACGCCCTCGGCGAGGTCGCGGCCCATGCCCGTCGCGATCTGGAGGTCGCCGGCGATCGCAAATTTCCGATCGGAAACGTCCGTGCCGCGATGATTGATGTAGGCGGTCGCATAGCCCCGGCTCGCGAAAAACTGCGCGAGCGCGTCGAATTCCTCCGGCGGCGCGCTGTCGATCCCGTTGGCCACGACGATCAGCGGCGGCGTCTTGACGCCGGCCGGGAGCGTGATTTGGCCGGTCACGGTGAGCCCGTCACTTGTCGGGAACTGGAATGCCTTGCGGGGGGCCATCTGGTTGGGATTGAGCGCCCGGAAGGCGACGCCGATCGCCGAGGCTTTCTTCGCCGCGCGGTCCGCGAGGAAGTAGACGCCGGGATTCTGGTCGCTCCAGAGGTGCACGAGGACGCGCTGGTCGTCGTTGGAAAAGCTGCTGCACTCGTAGTGCGTCCCGGGGAAAAGCGTGTTCAGCCAGGCGTAGGTCTCCTCGGGCGCGGGCGCGAGAAAGCGCAGGCGATTGTCGTCGACGCGATAGGAGAGGATCGAGTGCTGGTGGTGGCTGCCCCAGCCGACCACACCCACGAAATTGGCCGCGGGCATGTTCGGAATTTCCTCCAGCTTGCCCGTCGCGGGATCGAAGTAGCAGGCGCGCGTGAGATCGGTCTCCTGATTTTCCGTCACGATGAGCCGCTGCTCATCCGGCGCGAGTCCGGTCAGTTCCCATTTGAGAGGCTGGCCGTTGGGCTGAAGCGTCAGCACCTGCCAGGGATCCTTCGCCCCGTGGCGCCAGCGCAGGATCCAGTTCTTTTCGTCCTGGCCCCAGATCGCGATGATGACGCCCTCGTGGTTCATGACGACGCGCCCGCCGCCGCTCGGCATGTCCTCGATCCGCTCCTTGCCCCCGGTACGCAGGTTGACGCGGGCGATTTCCGCGACGCGGGTATAGCTGCTGGTCACGTTGTCCGTCCCGAGAGGAGAAATGGCCACGACGACGTTCTCCGGGTCGTCCGGGAGCAGGTCGAGAATGAAGGCCCCGTTCCGCATGATCCCCTCGAGGTCATTGACCTTCTGGGTCTTGAGATCGAGGGCGCGGAAGGTGCGCGTGCCGGAATTTTCCTCGATCAGGGCCAGGAGCAGAGTGTCGGTCTTCCACCAGTACTCCGTGACGGAGAAGCCGGGGGACTGGATGAGTGTCTTTCGCGTGCGCGCCTCGGTATCGATCATGATGAGCGCGTTGTGCACGTCGTCGGTCCGCACCAGCGCCCCGATGTAGCGTCCATTCGGCGAAAGCTTCGGCTTCGCGAAGCTGGCGGGCTCGAAGAACTTCATCGCGGGGGTCTCGGGCGGCGCCTTGTCCTTTTCCTTTTGGGCCGGCTGGGCGGCGAGATTGAGGACAGCGGCGAGGCCGGCGGCCAGCGCCCGACTGCGGCGGAGGAGGGTG
>CALFNJ010000451.1 GCA_937902865.1 uncultured Opitutaceae bacterium | reverse complement strand
TCGCCGAAGCAGGTCATCTCGATCGCGGCTGGCATGATCCCCTTCCTCGAGCACGACGACGCCAATCGCGCGCTCATGGGTGCGAACATGCAACGCCAGGGCGTGCCGCTGCTGCAGGCTGAGGCTCCCTTCGTCGGTACCGGCATCGAGGAGCGTGTTGCCCGCGATTCCAAGATTGTCGTGGTCGCTGAGGAAAGCGGCGTTGTCGCCTCCGTCGATGCGAAGCGAATCGTCATCACTAAGGACGGCGAGCTTCCGCGCAACGTGAAGCACGATCCGAAGAATCACGTCTTCGTCTACGAGCTACGCAAGTTCATGCGCTCGAACGCTGGCACCTGCTTCAACCAGAAGCCGATCGTCGACCAGGGCCAGAAGGTGAAGAAGGACCAGATCATCGCTGACGGTCCCTCGACCGATCACGGCGAAATGGCTCTCGGCC
This sequence comes from uncultured Opitutaceae bacterium, assembly GCA_937902865.1. GTDB lineage: Bacteria > Verrucomicrobiota > Verrucomicrobiia > Opitutales > Opitutaceae > CAIUWA01. The sequence goes on along the minus strand of CALFNJ010000451.1, from coordinate 3,527 downwards.
GCAACGTCCTCGTGGCGTTCATGCCGTGGAACGGCTACAACTTCGAGGACGCGATCCTCATTTCCGAGAAGGTGCTCCGCGAGGACATCTTCACCTCGATCCACATCCAGGAATTCGAGGTCACCGCTCGCGACACCAAGCTCGGGCCGGAGGAAATCACCCGCGACATTCCGAACGTGGGCGAGGAAGCCCTCAAGAATCTCGATCATAACGGCGTCATCCGCATCGGCGCCGAGGTGAAACCGGGCGATATCCTCGTCGGTAAGATCACGCCGAAATCCGAGACCGAACTCGCGCCTGAGGAAAAGCTCCTGCGCGCCATCTTCGGTGAGAAGGCCGCTGACGTGAAGGACACCTCGTTGGTCGTTCCTTCCGGCGCCGCCGGCATCATCATGGACGTGAAGGTTTCCTCCCGCATCGACAATCAGCAGGAGAAGCTTTCGCCGTCGGATCGCCGCCGCCAGATCAAGCAGATCCAGGAAGAGTACAAGACGCAGATGGACAAGCTCCGCGAGGGCCTGACCGAAGCGCTCTCCAATATCCTGCTCGGCGAAAAGATCCCGCTCGACGTGATCAACGGCGAGACGAAGGAAATCATCATTCCCGCCAACCGGAAGATCACCAAGACGCTGCTGCGCAAGCTGGCTGCGGTCTCGAAGCACGTGGAGATCGATCCGTCGCCCGTGCGGATCAAGATCATGGAAATCATCGGCTCGTATCAGACGAAGTTCGATGAGCTGGAGAGCGACCGTGAGCGCAAGATCGGCTCGGTCGAGTCCGGCGAAGGTTCGGCCGACGGTGCGATCAAGCAGGTCAAGGTCTACATCGCGACCAAGCAGAAGCTGGAAGTCGGCGACAAGATGGCTGGTCGTCACGGTAACAAGGGTGTGGTCGCCAAGATCGTGCCCGAGGAAGACATGCCGTTCCTTCCGGACGGCACTCCGGTTGAAATCTGCCTGAACCCTCTTGGCGTGCCTTCGCGCATGAACGTGGGTCAGGTGTTGGAAACCCACCTCGGCTGGGCCTGCAAAAAACTCGGCCTGAAGGTTGCCACGCCGGTGTTCGACGGCATCTCCGAAAAGAAGGTCCGCGAATACCTCAAGGAGGCGAAGCTGCCTTCCTCCGGCAAGAGTCCGCTCTTCGACGGCCGCACCGGTGAGAAAATCGATCAGGAAGTCGTCGTCGGCTACATCTATATGATGAAGCTGAACCACCTGGTCTCGCACAAGATCCACGCCCGCGCGGTCGGTCCTTACTCGCTCGTCACCCAGCAGCCGCTGGGCGGCAAGGCTCAGTACGGCGGCCAGCGCTTCGGCGAAATGGAAGTGTGGGCGCTCGAAGCCTACGGCGCGGCGCACACCCTCCAGGAACTGCTCACCGTCAAGTCCGACGACGTCCAGGGCCGCACCAAGATCTACGAGTCGCTCGTCAAGGGCGACAACACGCTGCAGGCCGGCACGCCGGAATCCTTCAACGTTTTGATCAAGGAAATCCAGTCCCTCGGCCTGGACATCAAGCTCAACAAGCGCGACGCGCTGGGTTTCGGCACCTGAGCCGGCCCACGCCACCGTCCGATCCTTTAACAAACATCAGGGAGATCATACATGAGCATCCAACCTTCTGAAACCGCGGGAACCCGTGAGGAAGCCCGCAACGCGATGGGGGATATCGAGAATCCGTTCGACTGCGTGTCCATCACGGTCGCGTCCCCCGAGGTCATCCGCAAATGGTCCCGCGGTGAGGTCAAGAACCCGGAAACGATCAACTACCGCACCTTCAAGCCCGAGCCGGGCGGCCTCTTCTGCCAGAAGATCTTCGGCCCGGTACGCGACTACGAGTGCGCTTGCGGAAAGTACAAGCGCATCAAGTACAAGGATGTCGTGTGCGACCGCTGCGGCGTCGAGGTGACGATCGCGCGCGTCCGCCGCGAGCGCATGGGCCACATCGAGTTGGCGGTTCCCGTCGCCCACATCTGGTTCCTCAAGAGCATGCCGAGCCGTCTCGGCCTCCTGCTCGACATGACCGCTCGCTCGCTTGAGCGCGTGATCTACTACGAGAACTACATGGTAGTCGATCCGGGCAAGACCCCGCTCGAGCTCAAGCAGCTCCTCACCGACACCGAGTACCGCCAGGCGCTCGACGAGTACGGTGACGATTCCTTCGTCGCCAAGATGGGCGCGGAGGCTGTGCGCGACTGCCTCGTCAAGATGGACATGGACGCCACCGTCGCCGAGCTGCACGAGCAGATGCGCGCGACGAAATCGAAGCAGATCAAGAAGAAGCTCTCGAAGCGTCTGAAGGTCATCCAGGGCTTCATCCACTCGAAGTCTCGTCCGGAGTGGATGGTGCTCGAAGTGCTGCCCGTGATCCCGCCGGATCTCCGTCCGCTGGTTCCGCTCGAAGGTGGCCGCTTCGCGACGTCCGACCTCAACGACCTCTATCGCCGCGTCATCAATCGCAATAACCGGTTGAAGAACCTGATGCAGCTGAAGACGCCCGATGTGATCATTCACAACGAAAAGCGCATGCTGCAGGAAGCGGTTGATGCGCTGTTCGACAACGGCCGTCACGGCCGCCCGGTCACGGGCGCTGGCAATCGTCCCCTGAAGTCCCTCTCGGACATGCTCAAGGGGAAGCAGGGCCGTTTCCGCCAAAACCTCCTCGGCAAGCGCGTCGATTACTCCGGCCGCTCCGTCATCGTCATTGGTCCCGAGCTCAAGCTCAACCAGTGCGGTCTGCCGAAGAAGATGGCGCTCGTCCTGTTCGAGCCGTTCATCATTCGCCGTCTGAAGGAACTCGGGTTCGTGCACACCGTGCGCGGCGCCCGCAAGATGATCGAAAAGAAGTCGCCTGAAGTCTGGGATATCCTGGAAGAGGTGACGAAGGGGCATCCGGTGCTGCTCAATCGCGCGCCGACGCTGCACCGTCTCTCGATCCAGGCGTTCGAGCCCACTCTCATTGAGGGCGAGGCGATCCGCATCCATCCGCTCGTCTGCACCGCGTACAACGCGGACTTCGACGGTGACCAGATGGCTGTGCACGTGCCGCTGTCCCTCGAGGCGATCATGGAGTGCAAGCTCCTGATGATGGCGACGTCCAACATCTTCTCGCCCTCCTCGGGCAAGCCGATCCTCACGCCGTCGCAGGACATCGTTCTCGGCGCCTACTATCTCACCATCGAGCCGCGCAAGAAGCCGGCGAAGACGGAGCGCGTGCCGCTCATCAGCGGCCTGCAGGAGGTTCTCTACATCAAGGCGGACGGCGCCCTGCGCATGCACTACTGGGTCGAGATTCCGAATCCGGACTACGGCCGCGATACCGTCTTCGGTAACAAGGAGAAGAAGGTGCTCCGTACGACCGTGGGCCGCGTGATCTTCAATCAGATCTGGCCCGAGGGACTCGGCTTCATCAACTTCCCGGTGCCGAAGGCCAAGCTCGGCGACCTCATCCTTAACACCTACAAGATCTCGGGAAACCAGATCACGGTGGAGACGCTTGACCGCCTCAAGGAACTCGGTTTCCAGACC
>CALFNJ010000450.1 GCA_937902865.1 uncultured Opitutaceae bacterium | reverse complement strand
AAAGTGGAGCCCGTGGCGGTGATCAAGGTGAGCGACAACTGGTTCACGAGGGGATTCCAGTCGTAGTCATCGAAAACGTAGGCACCGATTCCGAAAACCGGCGCGTTGAAGTTCAGCACCAGCGAAGCGCTGCTGAATCGAGGCTCGGGAATGAGCGCGCCACCGGAAAATCCTCCGATGGGACTTCCCCAGCTGCCATAGAAGACCGTGGGAGTCTGGTTAGGCTGATTGGAAAACGTGACCGCGCCGCCAAAAAGCTGGGAAACCTGCTGGCCGCTGGAGAAGCCGTCGAAATTCTCTTTCAAGATCTGTTGTCCGCCGGCGGCGCTCAAAAAATCGCCTTGCTGGTCGAACGTGATATTCACCGCTCTCGCAGACAGCACGGTGGAAAGAAGGCCCAGGAGAGGGGCGATAATTTTGAAATGTCGGTTCATGGGCTGGAGGATGATTCTCTGGAAGGCTTTTCGTCGGGAGTCGAGTTACGTGACGTAATCGAGATACGGCGCGAGCCACTTTTCGGTGACTTCGATCGGCTGATTCTTACGCTGGGTGTAGTCCTCGATCTGGTCCTTCGCGAGTTTGCCGACGGCGAAGTATTTCGAATCGGGGTGATTGAAGTAGTGGCCGCTGACGCTGCTCGGCGGGTGCATGGCGTTGCTTTCGGTCAGCGTGATGCCGGTGTGCTCCGTGGCGTGGAGCAGATCGAAGAGCGGCGGTTTTTCCGTGTGGTCGGGGCACGCGGGATAGCCGGGGGCGGGGCGGATGCCGCGATATTTTTCCCGGATGATGTCCTTCATCTCGAGATTCTCGATCGTGCCGAAGCCGGAGTAGTCGCGCTCTTTTTTGTGCAGGAGTTCGGCGAGGGCTTCGGCGAGACGGTCGCCCAGCGCCTGGGCCATGATGGCGGAATAGTCGTCGTGCTTCGCCCGATATTCCGCGGCAAGCGCCTCGACGCCGTGGCCGGCGGTGACGGCGAAGCCGCCGAGGTAGTCGCTGCGGCCGCTGGATTTCGGCGCAATGTAGTCCGCGAGGCAGTGGTTGAACTGGCCGGCCGGTTTTTCGTTTTGCTGGCGGAGGAAATGGAAGGTTTGCAGAACCTTCGTGCGCGACTCGTCCGCATACACCTCGACGCTGTCGCCGACGCTGTTGGCCGGCCAGAAGCCGATGACGGCGCGGGCGGTGTAGCGTTTTTCCGCGATGATTTTTTTGAGCATCGCCTGGGCGTCGTGGTAGAGGCGGGTAGCTTCGGCGCCGACGACTTCGTCCTTCAGGATATCGGGGAAGCGGCCGTGCAGTTCCCACGAGGAGAAGAAGGGACCCCAATCGATGAACGCGGCTATTTCTTCCAAGCTGAGAGCTGAGAGCCGAGAGGTGAGAGCTTGATTGCCCTGACCGCGGATCTGAGTGCGCACGGCGCGGAGGGCGGCTTCGTCGGTGGTGAAGACGCGGAGGCCGAGGAATTCAGGCTTCGGGATGTCGACGGTGGACCAATCCGTGGGCTGGGCGCGGCTCCGCGCTTCGGCGAGCGGGAGGAGTTTGCGGGCGCCGCGGCGATCGCCGAACTCGATACGCTGCTGCTCCTGCCGGGCTTTCACCTCGGCGGCGTAGGCGGGTTTGTTGGCGGGATTGAGCAGCTTGGAGACGACGCCGATGACGCGCGATGCGTCGAGCACGTGCACGGTGGGCTCGGAATAATGAGGGGCGATCTTCACCGCGGTGTGCGCGGCGGAGGTAGTGGCGCCGCCGATGAGCAGCGGCAGCTTCACGCCGGTGCGCTCCATCTCCTTCGCGACGTGAACCATCTCGTCGAGCGACGGGGTGATGAGGCCGGA
>CALFNJ010000449.1 GCA_937902865.1 uncultured Opitutaceae bacterium | reverse complement strand
CTCGATTTTCGATTTCCGGAGGGGGACCGCCGAGGTAGCCCGCCTCGGGCGGGGTGGGATCGGGGTCTCCCAATCAAAAATCGAGAATCCAAAATCGGAAATTCGCGCGGCCGCCGCGCTGGGCGCTTTCGCGCGCCTCGGCGGGGAAAATCCCTCAGGGCTCTCGCTAAACGTGCCTGAAATCAGGGCTTTTGCCGCGTTGTCACACGCGCGTCACGAAACCGTAACAAACGAACGATAAAACGGTGGGAGTTCCAGAACCTAAACCTGAAACCAACCACCCTATGTTTATTCCGAAATCAAAATGGCTGGCGCTGATCGGTGCCGCACTCCTTGGCGCTGGCTCCGTCCACGCCCAAGACAACAAGGCGCTCATCAATGCCCTGATCCAGAAGGGCATCCTGACGCAGGATGAAGCCGGCAAGATCACCGACGAAATCAAGAAGGCCGAAGCTGGCCAGACGGTCGTGACGAATGGGTCCGACAACTGGATCAAGAAGCTGACGCTGTCGGGCCGGTTCCAGGCCCAGTTCGTCGATATCGGCACCAGCATCGCCGGTGTGGCGGCCAATCCGGTCGCGACGCAGCACTTCCTGCTCCGCCGCATCTATCTCGGCACCAAAGTCGATATGGGCGACGGTTTCACCGGCGCGGTGACGTATGATTTCGCGAACAACTCGTTCGACACGGCGATCGTCTCGTGGAAGCAGAGTGACGCGCTCACGCTCGACCTCGGCCTGAAGAAGGCTCCGTTCGTGTACGAAGAGACGACCTCGAGCGGTGCGCTCAAGGCGATCGAGCGCTCGGTCGTGACCCGCTTCTTCGACGAGCCGAACAACGGCCGCCGCCTCGGCGCCGCCAGCTACCGTATCGGCCTCTACGCCAGCGGCAACGTTCCCTCCAGCCCCGTGTTTTACAGCGTGGCGGTGACGAATCCGGAGCGCAACGAGTACAGCGGTGACGGCACCAGCGGTCCCGCGGTGAACGGCAACCCCGGCGTGCAGTCGGCGGGCAACGGCACCAACAACAACTTCGGCTATTACGGCACGGTGGGCGTCGCCGATAAGTTCGACGGCGGCACCTACAAGTTCGGCATCGAGGGTGGCTTCCTCCCTGATCAGGGCGGCCCGGCGGCGACGGTCGGCCTGGGCAACGACCTGAAGCTCTACGGTGCTTTCGCCGACGTCACGTTTGGCGACTTCAACCTCCAGGGCGAATGGCTCCAGGCGCAGGACAAGCGCGGCGTTTCCGCCACGCAGGATGCCCGTCCGATGGGCTATTGGATCCAGCCTTCCTACTTCCTGATCCCGAAGGTCCTCGAGGCGGTCGTGAACTATAGCTACGTCGACTCCGACGGTCGCGGCGTGAACATCTCGGACGGTGTGCGCTCGGCTCCCGGCGGCGGCACGATGAACAAGCTCTCCGAGTGGTACGTCGGCGGCAACTGGTACTTCCGCGGCCCGGACTACAAGCTGCAGTTCGGCTACGTCCACGCTGACTCGAAGGATACCGTCACCGGCGGCACCGCGAGCGCCAAGTCCGACGGCCTCCGCACGCAGGTCCAGGTCAACTTCTGATCGGGTTTTATTTCCCGCGCCGCCGCCGGGCTGCCGGCGGCGGCGCCTTCTTCCTCCCGCTTTGTCCGTTCCTTCAACTCAACCTCAGTTCTTCACAGCATCATGATGAAAAATATCCTCCTCTCTGGTCTCCTCGCCCTCCTCACCGCGGGTGGAGCTCAGGCCCAGCTGATCAACGGCGCGGGCTCCAGCTTCGACAATCCCGCCTTCAAGATGTGGTTCGAGGCCTACTCCTCGGTCGATTCGAACGTCCGTTTCAACTACCAGTCGGTCGGTTCCGGCGCTGGCCAGAAGCAGCTCCTCTCCGAGACGGTCGATTTCGGCGCCTCGGATGCTCCGATGACCGACGAGGCGATGGCTCCGGCTCATTCCAAGATCCTCCACATTCCGGTCGTGGCCGGTGCCGTGGTGGTCTCCTACAACCTGCCCGGCAACCTGAAGCTGAAGCTGGATGGTCCGGTGCTCGCGGGCATTTTCATGGGTGAAATCGCGCGTTGGAACGATGCGAAGATCGCGGCCCTGAATCCCGGTGTGACCCTGCCCGACATGTCGGTGGTGGTCATCCATCGCTCGGACGGCAGCGGCACGAGCTACATCTTCACCGACTATCTCTCGGCGGTCAGCCCGGAATGGTCCTCGAAGGTGGGCAAGAACACCGTGGTGAACTGGCCGACCGGTCTGGGCGGCAAGGGCAACGAGGGTGTGGCCGGCCAGGTCAAGCAGCTCCCGGGTTCGATCGGCTATGTCGAGCTCGCCTACGCCGAGCAGAACAAGCTCCCGTTTGCCGACCTCAAGAATGCCGCCGGCAAATTCATCACGGCTTCGCCGGATGCGGTTTCCAAGGCGATGGCGACGGCGACCGTTCCGGACGACTTCCGTTTCTCGATGGTGAATGCTCCGGGCAACGACTCGTACCCGATCGCGGGCGCCAGCTGGGTGCTCATCTACCAGAAGCAGACCAAGGCAGAAAACGGCAGGAAGCTGGTCTCCTTCCTGAAGTGGGCGGTCACCAAGGGCCAGAAACTCTCGCCCTCGCTGTCCTACGCTCCGTTGCCGGAGAACGTCCAGCAGCGCGTGGTGAAGGCC
>CALFNJ010000448.1 GCA_937902865.1 uncultured Opitutaceae bacterium | reverse complement strand
GGTGAAGACGCGCGTCTCGAACTTTCATTCGGGCGTAACCACCCGCTCGAGCATGAGGCGGCGCGATTCGGATTTCACTGTCGTGACGGAATCGGCCTGCGCGTCGCCGAGCGTGACGGTGACGCGATAGCTGCCCTCGGGCACGCTGACGGAAAAGAAGAACGGTTTCTCGCTCGTCACGAAACCGTCGTGCATCGGATCGGCGCCGCCATGTTCGACGGCGGTCGGCGTCGTGCCGAGATCGAAGCCGTAGCCGGCCGCCTCGGAATACGCCGTGCTCGGTTTGACCGAAGTGAAGCCCTCCGCGGCCTTGCCGCCGAAGTCGAACTTGAACGACCGCGGCGCCGGCGGGGCCGCTGGCGTCGACTTCTCGGCGGCAGCAGCGCGAGCCGCGGGGCTAAGTCCGAGTCCAAGCCCGAGCGCGAAACTCGCGGCGAGGAAAAGGGAGGAGGAAACAGGAACGAGGGGGAAACGACGGAACGTGTAGGACATAGGGAAGAAACCAATAGGGAGGCAAAACCAGCGAGGGCTCAAGTAGGACGCACCTGCTGCGCGGAAGTAACAGGTTTCAAGAGCCAGGTAACAAATTCAGGACCGAGCCCAGCAGGTTCCAAAAGGTGGGGACGGGCGGGCCGCCTGTCCGTAAGGTGGAACGCGTTGTCCCTAACGCGTTGAAATCTCCGTCCACGAAATATCACCGACGGAGCCAAAAGCGCGTTAGGGACAACACGCTCCACCTCGGAGCCGCCTCATGGCGGCGGCTACAGCTGAATCACGGAACCGCGGTGCGGCGCAGGCCGGCGGCGATGTCGGCGGGGACGGCGATCACGGTGCCATGGCGGAGGCGGAGCTCGGTGCCCTCGTTGGGAAAGCTCATCTTCGCGGTGACGTCCTCCCAAGTCTTCAGGTCGCGCGAACGCAGCGCGCCGTAGTGCTTCTGGGTGTAGGCGTCGAAATAGACGATGTAGTCGTCGCCGATCTTGATCGCCGTCGGGCCTTCCGACCACAGCCCTTTCGGCGTGAACGGAGCCGAGAGCGGGGCGAAGGGTCCCTGCATGTCGTCACTCTGCGTGATCTGGAGATATTTCCGCGCCTCGGTGTGGGTGGCGTCGTCCTTGCCGGTCTCATCCTTCACGATGAGGTAATTGTGTCCGTTCGCCTTCAGGAAGGTCGCGTCGATCACGCTGAAGCCGGGATCGTAGAACAGTTTCGTCGGCGCGAAGGTCACGAAGTCCTTCGTCGTGGTGAAATACAGCTTGTGCCGGTAACCCTCGACCGCGCCCGTGGCCTTGGCGGCGACGTCCGGCTTCGGGGATTTTTCCGGGATGGTCGAGGCCCAGAAGATGATGAACTCGCCGCGCTTGTCGTCGTACGCGACCTCGGGTGCCCAGCAGTTCCGCACCGTCGGCTCGTGGGCCATGACGGGAATTTCCTTCTCCGCCGACCAGTGGATCAGGTCCTTGGACGAGGCGTAACCGATGTTGTTTTCGTTCCAGCCCGAGGTCCAAACCATGTGGAACGTGCCATCGGGCCCGCGCAGCACGCAGGGATCGCGCATGAGCTTCGACTGGCCGACCATGGGCGCGAGGTAGCTTTTGCCGCCGTTGAGCGCCTCCCATTTGTAGCCGTCCTGGCTCCACGCAAGATGCAGGCCGTCCTCGCCGTTCTTCGTGAAGTAAGTGAAGACATACGAGTCCGAGGTCGGCGCCGCGGAAGCGAAAGACGGGCCGAGCGAGAGAGCGAGGGCAAGGAAGGGAAGAACCAAGCGCATGGTGAAACGGGGGCGGGGGTGAAGGGAGCGGAGCGAGGCGACGGGCAAACTGACGGACGGACGACGGACGAGCAACGGACACAACGTTCAACATTCAACGTCCAACGTTCAACGTTCAAAGGCCGATCCCTCTGAAACCCGGAAGGTTCGCGCAGAGGCGCGGAAGCTCAGAGTCCCATTCTCTCGAAGGGCCCTCCGGCGGGATCGCTTCAGCGTTGAACGTTCAACGTTGAATGTTGGACGTTGAACGTTGAACGTTGCGCGCGTTCAGCGCGCCAGGGTCAGGCCGAGGAGGCCGACGATGACTTCGTTCGAGAGCGGGCGGATCGTCAGCGAGAAGAGCTGCTTCGAAGGATCGAGCGGCACGTCGAGGATCGTCGCCGCGCCGCCGGCGGGTCGGGAATTGGATTCGGGCGAGTAAACCCGGCCGGTCGCGAGCTCCACCCGCGGCGGACGCGGGCCGGGAACCTGGAAGGCGAAGTCGTCGATGAAATAATCCTTCTCGATCGGCCACCAGTTCGTCGGGTTGCGCAGGACGAGCCGCTCGCTGGTGCCGTCCCAGTAGCTCAGGACCACCTCGGCGTTGTCGATCTGGGTCTGCATCGGATTCGTCGTGCCGGCCATCAGCAGGTAGGCGTGGCGCGCCCGCCCGGAAACCTGGAACGAGAGCTCCTTCGGAAAATTGTCCCAGAGCGAGGCGAACGCGGCGTTCTTCGCGTCACCCGGTCCGGGCAGCTGGAAATGCACGCCCGACGGCAGCGCCAGGCCGCCCTCCCCGCCGCCGACGCGGCGCAGGCCGGCATCGTTGATGGCAAACGTGCGCGTAGGCGTGTCCCAGGTGCCCATGCCCTGCTTCGGCATCTGCAGCGACGCATACGGCGAGCGCGGCGAGACGTACGCGTTCTTGAAAATGCGGCCGACGGAATCGTTGTATTCCTTCTCCAGATCGACCGACCGCCAGGCCGTGTCGGCCGGCGCCGGAATCTGCCAGTTGACCACGTTGTCCGTCACGGAGCCGGCGTCGGCAAAATCCACCCGCACGCGGATCGTGCCGGGCAGCAGGCCGGTTGACGGGAACGCGATCTCCGCCGAGTCGCCCAGCGCGGGGACCTTGAGCGTCGTGGTGTTCTTCTGGCCGCCGACGTCCGTCGTAGCCCAGCGCTCGATCGGGACGTTCGTGTTGTTGCGGATGCGGAAACGCACCGACTGCGCGTCCTGATTCGGCGAAGGAATGAGCTGCAGCGGCGGACGGACCTCGAAGTCCACCGGCATCCACCAAGTGAGATCCTCCTGGCGGACCTTGACGAAGACCGTGTGCCAGCCGGGCAGCGCGTTGACGAGGCCGGTGAGGGACTGGTCGCGCGCCGTGACGGACTTGAGCGCGTTCTGCGGATCGAACGCCTCCAGCACGGTCGCCGGCGCGAAATCCACCCGCAGCATCTTGTCCAGCGTCACCATCGTGGTGGGCCGCGGGGCAATCGTCGCGCGGCCGACCCAACGGATGGTCACCTCGTAACGCGCTGCAGGCTGGGTGAGCACGACCTCGATCGCCGGCGCGCCGATCGCGTCCGCGACGAGGTTCCACTGGGCGGGGCGGCCGTTGACCTGAACCGCCGCCACGCGCTCGCCCCGCGCGACCGAACGCAGGCGCAGCTGCATCGGCTTGGGAAACTTCGGCTCGATCACGAACCGCTCGGACTGGTTGTTGTCGAGCCGGTAGCTGTAGCTCAGGTCGGGCGTGCGGATGGAGGCATACGTCCATTCGCGCGGAAATCCGGGACGAATCGTGAGCACGCCCGCCAGCGCATCGGGCGAGATGCCGAAGAGGCCTTCGACGAGGGAGCGCGCCGCCATACCGGTGGTGTCGCCGAAATCTCGGTAGCTCTCGCGGCGGTAGACGTCGTACTGGGAGAGGTTGGGCAGATTCCCGGGCGACGTGCCCATGAACATGGTGTCGAGCAGCATGCCCTTCCAGAGCTTCCACGCCTCGTCGGCGCGACCGGACTGCCAATAGGCGAGCGCGGTGTGCGAGAGTTCGGCCGGGACGACGTTGTTGATGCTCCACTCGTATGGCACCCAGTTGCTCGTCGGCAGCAGGTACCAGTCGCCCGCCGGTACGCCGGGACCGCGCACGGGGATGTGCGCGATCTGGGTGTCGACGTAGCGCAGCGTCTGGTAGGCCTGGAAGGCGTCGGGCACCTGTGAATCGATCGCGTGATACGCGGTCCAGAGCGCGGCGTCGGGATGCACCCGCTTCAGGCCAAGCACGTCCTTGTACTCCGCGTACCAGCCGCGGTCGGCGAGCCAGAGGTCGTGCTGCATCGCGTCGGCGATCCACTTCGCCTCCTGCTCGTACGGCGCGGGATCCTGGCCGATCAGCTTGGCGATCCGCGCCGCCATGCGGTTGTGGTAAAGATTGTAGGCGGTGGTGTGCGCCGCGCCGCCGCCGGAGTACCAGAGGCCGTCGCTCGCCCAGATCGCGGCATACGCCTCGTACAGGCCGTCGCGGTCGAAGAGGCGCTTTTCCCAGGCGAGGTGGCGCTGGATCACCGGCCACATCTTCCGCGCGAAATCGAGGTCGCCCGTCCACAGCAGATGCCGGAAGAGGGCATCGATGTAGACCAGGTTCATGTCATAGTGGGAATTCGCGATGTCGCCGTTGCTGTGCACCGCCGCCTCGCTGCGCGCGAGGTTGGAGTCGGCGTCGGCCGGCGGGATTTTCTCCGGCACGGGCGTGGTGTTCTGCTTCGCGCCCCAGTATTCGAAGTGCTGCTTCGCCCGGTCGTGCCAGCCGAGGTCGTCGAGGACGTACGGCCCGCGCCAGCCGGGGAACTCCTGCCGCCAGGCGACGTTGCCATGCATCACGGTGGAGCCCTGCCAGAGCGCATCGCCGGAGACCTCGATCGCGTTGGCCGCGGCGTTGACGAAGGGATCGGGGGTGTCGACCGCAAGCTGGTTGACGATGCCCTGCCGCGCGCGGTCGGTCAGCCGGTAGGAGAACGCGAGGCCGTCGGGCGCGGGGAGGACTTTGCCGCCGGCGCGCTGGAGCAGCAGGTAGAACGGCTGGCCGCTGACGACTCTCGTGCGGCCAACGAGCACGGGCTGGGCGGCGCCCTTGGAGGCGAGCAGGCCGTCAACCGTACCGAGCGCCGCGGCCTCGCCGACCATGAGACGGCTGCCGGTGGGACCGACGCCCTGGATCGTGCCGCCCTTGCCCTTGTACTCAAAAGTCGTGCCCGTGATCGCCACGGTGCTGTCCGCGTAATCCCCCGCCTGAAAATTCCACGCCAGGCCGGGATCACGTCCGCCGATCAGGTCACCGCCGCGATCGTTCACCGTGGCGCCGTTCGCACCGCCGAAGGCCCAGACGAAGTCCACCGGCGCACCGCGCGTCAGCTCCACCATGACGATGAGGCCTTCGCTCTCCTTCAGCGGCAGCGCGGTGAGTCGCAGCGCGCTGTCGCCGATGGCGGAGTCGACGACGTCGTAAACCATCTCGCCCGGACGGTAGCGCCCCTGGACCCGCTCCGCGTCGGTCAGCCAACGCGAACCCTTGGGCGAAACAAAGCCCAGCTGCAGGCGTCCGCCCTTGCGCGGCAGATAGAAGGCGAAGTCCGGCCGGTCGCTCGCATCGACGCGGAACGCCGTGTGCGGCCCGTAGAGCGGACGGTTGAAATGGCCCGTCCCGTTCTCGATCAGGAAATCCTGGCCATCCGGCCGATAACGCAGCGGCCGTTCGATGTTGCCGCCGTCGTTCGGCGTCTGCGCCGCGGCGGGCGCGACCAGCGTTTCCGCCGTCAGCAGCGCGCATCCCAGCATCGCTAGGGAAATCACCCGTCCGCGCACCGGGAGAAATCCGGCTGGCAGGAAAGGGAACGGGGGCTTCATGGCGCAGCTGAGAACAGGAAAGGACGGCCAACCAAAATTGGGATCAATCCGCATTCATGGAAGCCTTTTTACCAAAGGAAGAAGGAAGAATTGGGAATGAAGAAATTGCCCAGACCTTTCACCACAGAGGCACGGAGACACCGAGAAAATCAGGAGACGGTTGGCGGGCAGGTCTCCGTTTCAGTGCAGTCCGCCGGGGTTGATCCCCGCTTCCTGTAACCTATTGGGTTACTTGGCGGGGAAGGGGTGTCCCGGAGGTGACGGAGGCGAAAGGGTTTTTCACGTTTTCCGCCTGTAAAATATGAGGGAGATGGGTTTGGTTGGCGTGCCCCCACGCGGCGCCTCAGGCGCCGAGCCTCGAGACTTAACCCGGCCAACGCCTGTCTCATGAAAAACTCCCCTCGCCTCTCTGTCGCTGTGTCCGCGAAAATGCTGGCCTGCGCCGGGTTGCTGTTGGGCTCTCTCACCGCGTCATCTGCGACCGCCTTCGGCGCCACGCCTACTGT